>CAZNUY010000006.1:1976-32208 GCA_964576745.1 uncultured Candidatus Saccharibacteria bacterium
AATAATTAAATTCTGTTATATTATACTCAATGTTGGGGCAGAGTTCCGCTAGCTATACCTTCAAGACCAGCTATTATGGATCTTGAATAAGAAAAACAACCGCTTTTTCGGTTGTTTTTCTTTAGTGTGTCTACTTTGACCTCGCCTCGCGTAATACTATTTCCTCTTCTCCTTTATTGTCTCCGCCACATTTGCTGGCACGACGTCATAATGGTCGAATTCCATCATTGCACTACCCTGTCCTGAGGTCATAGAACGGAGCTGGGTTGTATATCCGAACATTTCTGAAAGTGGAACTTTGGCAATAATAGAGACATTCTGGCCTTTTTGGTTTTGTCCTTCGATGAGACCTCGCTTGGAAGCGATAGAACCGTTGACATCTCCAATATATTTTTCTGGACAAACCACTTCTAGTTTCATTATAGGTTCAAGAATAACAGGTTTTGCTCTCTTAGCTGCATCTTGGAATGCCTGAGAAGCGGCGATCTTGTATGCTATTTCTGATGAGTCAACATCATGATACGAACCGAATGTAAGCTCACAAGAAACATTTACCATCTTGTAACCGGCGACAATACCGCGGTCCATAGCTTCATGAACGCCTTTTTCTACTGCTGGAATGAACTCGTTTGGAATAACACCACCTTTGATAGAGTTAATGAATTCAAAATCATCATATCTATGAACAGTTTTTGGAATCTTTTCACCTTCTGGCCATGGTTCCATAGGTTTGAGGGTGATGCGAACGTGACCGTATTGACCCTTACCTCCTGTTTGTTTGATATATTTGTTTTCTGCTTCGGCTGACATCTGAATAGTTTCTCGATAGGCAACCTGTGGCTCACCAACATTTGCATCAACACTAAATTCACGCTTCATACGATCTACCATGATTTCTAGATGTAGTTCTCCCATACCTGAAATAATAGTTTCTCCTGTCTCAGGATTTGAAGAAATACGGAAAGTTGGGTCTTCATTTGCCAATTTGCGAAGTGCTAGACCCATTTTTTCTTGGTCACCCTTTGTCTTTGGTTCAATACGTAGAGAAATAACTGGTTCCATGAACTTTATTTGCTCCAAGACTATAGGATTATTCTCATCACAAAAAGTATGAGATGTTAGAGCATCTTTGAGACCAACTGCGGCAGCAATCTCACCGGCGAAAACTTTCTTGACCTCTTCGCGTTTGTCTGCCTGCAACCTCACGATACGTCCCAAACGCTCTTTCTTGCCAGTTGTTGCATTGTATATATATGTACCGGCCTCAATTGTTCCCGAATAGACACGGAAGAATGTAAGCTGACCGACGAATGGATCGTTTTGCAATTTGAAAGCAAGTGCGCAGAAAGGATCTGTATCGGATGGATGTCTTACGACTTCTTCTCCTGTATTTGGATTGATACCTTTGACTGATTCGATGTCTAGTGGCGATGGAAGATAGTCAACAACTGCATCTAGGACCAATTGGACGCCAATATTCTTGAGAGCTGAACCAGTGAAGACGGGAAAAAGTTTATTGGAAATAACTGCTTTTCGAGCAATTTTCTTCAATTCATCAACAGAAATCTCTTTTCCTTCCAAATATGCTGTCATTGCACTTTCTTCATTTTCAACTATTTTTTCTACCAATTCTGCGTGATATTTCTTTGAATCTGCCATCAATTCTTCTGGAATTGGAACTTCAACAATCTTGTCTCCCATCTCACCTTCGAAAATATAACCTTTCATGGTGAGAAGATCGACAACACCCTTGTGTTCACCCTCTAGTCCTATTGGAATCTGGAATCTTACAGCATGTTTGTTCAATCTCTCCAAAATAGACTTGTACGATCTCTCGAAAGATGCACCCATACGATCCATCTTGTTTATGAAGCAAAGACGTGGAACTTTGCCATCATCAGCATAACGCCAGTTTGTCTCGGATTGTGGCTCTACTCCAGCAACACCGTCAAATACGACAACAGCTCCGTCTAGAACGCGGAGAGATCGCTTCACCTCTACTGTAAAATCGATGTGTCCAGGAGTATCAATAACGTTGAATCGTACTTTCTTGGACAAATCAGTCTTTGGCATGTATGTGGGATTCCAAAAACAAGTGATAGCAGCTGCGGTAATGGTAATACCACGCTCCCTTTCCTGCTCCATCCAGTCAGTGACTGTATCACCTTCATGAACTTCACCTATTTTGTGGGTCATACCCGTGTAATACAAAATACGTTCTGAAGTTGTTGTTTTGCCGGCATCAATGTGAGCAATGACACCGAAGTTGCGCATACGTTCTAGTGGATAATCGCGGTTCATGTTTTAAAATTAAATATTAAAAATAAAATTCAAAAAGTACTACTATTCTAACTTACTTTTTCTTCATTGTAATTATGCTTGCCCCTAAGATGTTCGAGATTTCTACTGTTTCTTTAAGCAACGCATCAGCTTTATCTTTTTCTACTTTACCGGTGTCTCGAGCCAATCCAATCCAAAACTTAGATTCATTTGATGATTTTAAGCTATGGATGAAATAATTTATATAATCTTTCTTTGAACTCGCCCCTTTGGCTTCTACAATATTTGCCACAACAGACGTTCCGCTTCTCATCAACTGTTTTGCCATAACCAGTGATGATGAATCATTAGGGAAACTATCAATAAACTTAACTATAGCAATCGCATATTTGTACAATCTCCTATCAAATTCATCTTTTTTACTTTGCATCAATATTTGAGATTTAAGATTTGAAATTTAAGATTGCAACCTACCACGCAAAGTGAGCAAAAGCCTTGTTTGCTTCGGCCATTTTGTGGACATTTTCACGCTTCTTGACTGCTTCACCTTCATTCTTTGATGCAGAAATGATCTCATCGGCGAGCTTGAGATGAATAGGAGCACCTTTCTTGTTTCGAGCTGCCTCTATGATCCATTTCATTGATAGAGCCTGCTTTCGTTCTGGTCGGACTTCACGAGGAACCTGATAGTTTGCACCACCAACGCGTCGTGAGCGGACTTCCATAGCTGGAGTTGTATTCTTTAGAGCTGTTTCAAAAACCTCGAGAGGATTTTCAACTTTTGCCTTCTCTTTTATTGCATTCATACAATCAGCAACAATGGCTCTTGCTATGTTCTTCTTGCCTGATTCCATGATGTAATTTGCAAACTTTGATAATTTCAAAGAAGCATAAGTTACATCTGGTTTCAAAACTCTCTTTATGTTTAATTTTCTTCGCATGATATTTCAATTTAAAATCTGAAATTTAAAATCTTAAATCTAAAAGATACAATTTAAGATAGTTTCAAAGATTTTAGATTTTAGATTTAATTTTTAAGATTTAACAGCCTTTGGGCGCTTGTTTCCATATTGACTTCGACCTTTGCGACGAGCTTCGACACCTGCACAGTCTAGGACACCACGAACAACAGAATATCGTAGACCGACATCCTTCACACGACCACCTCTTAGCAATACTACTGAGTGTTCTTGTAGGTTATGACCCATACCTGGGACATAAGCAGTGACTTCAACACCGTTTGTGAGACGAACACGAGCAATCTTACGAATAGCTGAGTTTGGCTTCTTTGGTGTCTTGGTTGTAACTTTGACACATACACCTCTTTTGAATGGAGATGGGAAGAAACTTGGTCTATTTTGAATCGAGTTGAAAGTACGAGTCAAAGCAATAGACTTTGATTTGCGTGTAAATCTCTTTCTCGAAGATTTTGTTAATTGACTTATTGTTGGCATATTTTAATAATATTCCGTCAAAGACGGTTGATAATACGTACTCGAACCTTATATTTCACACATTATCTCTACACCCGAGCTGGCAATTCTGAATTCTTCACCTTTTGAAATTTGAGTTTTACCCCAAAAGATTACTCATTCTTGCCCAAACGCACGTTCGTCCCCTATTGGACCGTGAAGGTACGTTAACATAATAAGCCATTTTGGGCAACATTATACAAAATTTATATAAAAAATTGAGCCCTCGCAGTGAAGCAAGGGCTCAAAGGGTCTAAGACCTAAGAACTAACTGAGTGTCCAAGTTTCCAAGGACTACTCGACGTCGCCGAAGCAGAGGAAGGCAGAGCCGTCGCACCAGACACGCTCGAAGGAGCCAAGGTCGAACTTGAAGACACCGTCCGAGCCGCAGTGCACGTACGGCACCCTGCGGCGGCCGCCGGCATCTGCCCAGAGACGATCCTTTTCATCGAAGGAAGCATACCACTTACCTTTCGGCAGTTGGTCACGCTTCTGATCGAAGACCAGGGACGCACCCTGTGCGCCGGTGTGGATAGCCTTTTTCGTTGCCAAGAACGCCATGCGATCCTCCGAGGTGGTCGTGCCACCGACGACTTGCTTGAACGCGCGAACGCGGAGCTTGTCGCCAGGCTTCAGGACCCGAGTCGGATTCGGGAAGTTCTTGTCGGTGATCTCGTCTCTGTAGTAATAGAACTTATTACGGTTCTGCTTACCAAACGTCTTGAGCCAACTCGCGTGATCGTAATCGTCCGGCACCGTGATGATGCCGAGGTCTACGAGCAGAGCGAACTTCTCGGCGGGTTCCGCAGGAGCTGTGAGCTCCGGCTTCTTCCAATCGCCGAAACGTGCTTCCCGATCAGCCGGGGAGAGATTGTTGAACCGCTCCCATTGATCGAGGGTGATCTGACCGCTTTGCACCTTTTGAAGGGTGTCGATTTGCAAACCAGCCAATTTGGCCGCATCTGCGTCGATGATAGTGCTCATCGTTTTTCCTTACTTTACAATGTGCTTTCGGAAATCTGCCGAATCAGTCGCTAAGCAGAGCTTAACTATGTAGTATTATATTTGAAATATGACTGATTGTCAAGCTCATTGTACATTTAGCAAGCGTTGTATCCATTTAATAACTTCTTCTATTCCACAAACCCAGGATTATTGCCCCTCCAATAGTGTTCCAAACCAAACAGCGTGGTTCCAGGTTGAGGATATTTGCCGGAACTAAATCTAAGATATAGTCCATAAGGATCGATGCGGACCGTTCTTTTTTCTGCACCACTCACCTTATGAAGCTCAAAATGCAATTGGTTGATACCTTTTGTATTACCACTCTTGCCGGCATCACCTATATATGTCTTTGCTTTGATCTCTACCCCCTTACTATTATCTATATCTGTATTCATGTACGGCAGATAGGTTGGCACATTTTCCAAATGAGAATACAAAGTGTTGTAACCATTACCATTTTCATCACGCACTTTTACCACTACAAATTTACCCCAAGTTTTGCCATAACCTTGAAATGCCGTCCCTCCGTGAGCAGAATAAACTGGAAATGGTAAAAAATTGCCATTGTCATTTTTCACATAATCAATAGCCCAATGAAAATCTCCTGGTTTGTCCAAGAGATAACCGTCATAAGCCTCAAACCCCTCAATAATTGAAACTGGAGGATTTTCCAAGGCAAAAGGGTAATTTTCCAAAACACCTTCAGTTACTTTTGGCTTGATCCAAGCCCTGGCAATGCCAGCCAAAAAAGAATCTTCATCTATATTTTTTAAAATAGTATTATTATCTAAATTATTACTTACATTATTATCTATTTTATTTCCAATTATTGAATTGAAAACAGCAATTGTAAGTATGCAAAGTATGAAAGCTGAAAATAATTTTGTTTTATTCATTTATAAATAAAAATCCTAATAACCAATCCCTGTAAACAAACTAAAGATCAATGCAACTAATGGCGACACAACCCTCCAGAGGACAAAGACGGTCACCAATACAAATATTGGCGCATAAGCTTCCATGGTCATTCTTAATTTGCCGTATTGATTTGGTAAAAAAGCAAAAAACAATTTTGATCCATCGAGAGGTGGTAGTGGAATAAGATTGAAAATAGCCAAAACAAGGTTGATCACCACTATATATGCACAAAAATCAATAAACGGTGTGGACGCAGACACATTACCTAGAGAAAAACGAATAATAGTCCCAAAAATAAGAGCGATTGACAGATTTGAGAGAGGACCAGCCAAAGCTATTAAAAATTCACCTTTCCTTTTGTTTTTGAGATTGTACGGATTGTACTCGACTGGTTTTGCCCAACCAAAGGTAAATCCGGAAAGAGACGTTATAAGTGGTACAACAATAGAACCAACTGGATCTATGTGTTTTATTGGATTCAAAGTCAATCTGCCTTGCAATCTTGCCGTCGGATCACCAAGATAATCAGCCATAAAACCATGAGCTAGCTCATGAATAATGATAGAAAAGATCAAAATTATTATTGAGAAAATAGTTAACATTTTGTTTTCTTGATGTTCACATCACCCATACAACACTTGTCTCGTCCAAAACTATATGCTAGCATACCATTCTAACAACTTTTATGGCAAAAATCTGCCCAATTACAAAGAAAACCTCAGTCGTTGGTGGACGATATTCCAACGCTACTCGTGCTACACAGTTCAATCCTTGTGGCAATATTAGAAAATACCCAAATATCCAGAAAAAGCGCATCTATGTGCCAGAACTCAAGCAAACATTCATCCTCAACATCTCAACTCGTGCTCTTCGAACAATCGAGAAGAATGGCGCATTTGCAACACTCAAGAAAGCCGGAATTATCTAAACAACATTTACATGCAAGACAAAAAATGCCGAATCATCAAATGGCATTTTTTGTTGATTATGATGGCGGTAAGTGATATAAAGGGGCTTATCTTCTAGAACACATCGAAAGACTAGATACCAAACACGCAAATGCCAAAAAAGACTAACCGAAAAAAAGTAACTCTGCTCTGCAAAATGATCCAGGAAATTGCACCAGAAATTGGAGCAAAATTACTCCTCGAACCAGAATGGAATACGGTCGGCCAAATTACTTTTGAAAACGGTACAAAAAAATATTTTCGTTACAATACTCTAGATATAAATACCAAGGGTAGTTCAGAAATTGCTTCCGATAAGGATTATACTAACTTCTTTTTGAAATCATTAGGATACCCCACCGTTCCTGGTAGCAAAGCTTTTTATTCTGATGAGTGGGCGGATACAATAGGATCAGAGGATAGAAAAATTGACGAAGCCTATAAATATGCAGTGAAGCTTGGTTTTCCCGTAATAGTTAAACCAAACAGTGGTTCTCAAGGAAAAGATGTTTCGTTTGTCAATAATAAAACTGAATTTTTTGAATCAGTTAGAAATATTTTTAAAAGTGATCGAATTGTTCTTGTTCAAAAGATCGTGACAGGAAAAGATTATCGTATTGTGGTGCTCGATAATAAAATTGTTGCTGTATACCAAAGAATTCCACTAAATGTTATCGGGGATGGAAAATCAGGTATTACCAAACTATTTAGTGAAAAAATGAAAACTCTTGAGAGTTTGGGTAGAAAAAGAAAAATAAATATTGACGACAATAGAATTAAACTGACTTTGAAACATCAGCAAAAAGACCAGTATTATGTTCCCAAAGTAAACGAGGTTGTGTATTTGCTTTGCAATGCCAATCTGTCAACCGGAGGTGATGTTATCGATGTTACAGACAAGATCCACCCCTATTTCAAAAAGCAAGCTATAGACATCACAAAAGATATGGGTCTCAGGCTCTGTGGAGTTGATCTTATGATTGATGGCGATATCAGTTCCAAAACTGACAAATATACTGTTATTGAAATAAACTCAAATCCAAGTTTCTTGAATTACTATTCAATCGGCAAATCTCAAAAAGAAAAAATAAGAAACATGTACAAAGAAATTCTAATCAAAATACAAAATTGTAAGAATTAGTATCTGATTATATTCACCACCTTCCCATCCGACTCGATCTTCACTACCCCACTTTCCTTTATATTGAAACGATTTTCTGGCGATAGATACAGAAGGGGGTCCTTTTTCTTTTTTGTTTTACTAACTTTTTGGTTTATGACTTGATTCGCAGTTTGGTTCGCGATTTCGGAGCTTTGTTCAGAAAGCATTTCAGCATCAGGTATGACTTCATTCTTGGCAGTTTTTTTTGAATAAACTAGATAGGATGGGTGAGATTTATCTATAAATTCTGATGAAATGTTGCTAGGTAATGCACTATGAGAGACAATCAAAACGTCAGATACCTGCTTAACTGAAGATGTAATCGTGGATGTAATGGTAGTAGTAGTGGCTGTAACTAAAGTCGAACTTGCTATGAATTTTTGCACTTTGGGAGAAGCGTTACCAGCAAAGAGTACATTGGTTATTCCATAAGAAATATTGAAAAGCACTTCAGGTGGACTTGCCTTCGAATATGAAAAGTTGGCAGGATCAGCTGGAAACAATACATCTAACCTTGTTTTTGAATCTAGATTCAGTATTTGACCAAGGTCAATCTTCTCCATATTTATATTGAGTTCTGTTGCGGTCTGGATAAATGTTTCATAAATCTGATCTGTCGAACTAGCCAAACCCAGACTGGTGAGCGTGTACTTTGGTAAATATATATCCCCCACTTCATATCTTTGTATAACATCTATGAGACCACCGACGTTCTTGCCGACATTGTTGGTAGCGATCAGTATATCTATTCGTCTAGAATAAAAAGGTAGTATTTCTGAAATGTATCTTATAATTTCGGAATTTGAGCCACCGTCGATCAATATCCGATTGTCTTCCGGTGTTCTAATGAAGATAGAACGCCCGCTCTTTGGGGCAAAAACGTATACCTCTAGGATCGGTTGGCGATGTTCTTGTTTCCAATAATAAGCACCCAACGTACTCGAAGCAATAGTAATACCGGCGACAACAATTATTGGTTTAATGAATGATTTGGTTTTCATTCCATAAGTGTACAGATAGGAGATAAAATCCTGATAAAATAATTATCAAAAAAGAATAAAAATTTCCTACTGAGGCGCAACCTCAGTAACTGAGGCTGCGCCTCAGTAGGAAAATAGCGTATAATTAGACCATTACCCCTAATCAAATATAAAAATGAAACAATTTACCCCAAGAACATTCAATATACCTGCCCTCAAAGGCATTTCTGCAAAAACAATAGAAGAACACCTAAAACTCTATGCTGGCTATGTCAAAAATGCCAATTTGGTTATCGAAAAGATCGCTGAACTAAAACAAGACTCAGAAAAAAACGCTTATTTACTTGGAGAGGTCAATCGTCGTTTCGGTTTCGAATACAACGGTATGCGTAATCATGAAGTCTATTTTGATTCTCTTCAAGGTGGTCCAACAAACCTCGAAGAAGGTCCTCTTATGAAACTCATAACAGAAACTTGGGGTTCTTACGATGCTTGGCTTGCCGAATTCAAAGCAATCGCCCTTACTCGTGGCATTGGCTGGGCTATGCTATATCATGATCGCAAAGAAAATCGCCTTCTCAACGCTTGGGTAGACGAACAACACCTTGGACAACTCCAAGATTGTACTCTTGTTCTCGCTCTCGATATGTGGGAACACTCATATGTTGCCGACTATCAACCATCCGGCAAGAAAAACTATGTTGAAGACTTTTTTGTAAATTTGAATTGGGCTAATGTCGAGAAGAACTTGAAATAGAGCAGGATGGTCATGAACCCATAAAACCCTACCACCCACCACGGAGAAAATTGGCCTACATTGAGCGAAGCAAATGGAAGTTTCGCAAAATTATTGACCATAAAAAGTTCATAGGATAATAAGAAATAGCTCACCCAAGCAAAAGGTACAGCGACAAAAGTAGAAAACATTCCGATTATTCCTGCAAGAAAAACAAATAACATCGTCACCGGTACAAACGGAAGTACAAGAATATTTACAACAACACCAACTATAGAGATCTGCCCCATCGTATATAGAATGTATGGTGATACAAAAATAAGAGTTGCAAATGTCGAAGCAACAATACCTCGAAGACCAAATCGCTCTGTTATAAAGTTAATTTTATTTTCTATTGGCCGTGCCAGAAATATCAATCCTAGTGTTGCCAAAAAAGAAAATTGAAATGAAGGATCATGCAAAAGAATCTTTGGATTTTCTATAAGCATAATTAAACCTACAAAGATAAGTGCTCGTAACACACTATAGTCACGTCTTGCCAAATCTGCTGTAAGTGCAATACCAGCCATGAGACAAGAACGCACAACTGTCGCACCACCGCCAACCAAGATACCAAAGATTGCGACACCAAGACCACCAAAAAATATTCCCCAGAATCTAGGAAGAAACAAAAGTAGCCTACGCATCGCATCAGCAACAATTGTAATGTTGTAACCAGAGAGGACAACTATATGGATCAAGCCGACTTTTCTAAAGTCATCCAATAGTTGTTTGCCTAGAGCTGACTTCTCCCCCACAACAAGTCCTCCAGCAAGAGCCGAGTGTGGTTCACCAAGATTCTTTTCTAAACTGTGAACAAAAGATTTTTTTATAGTAAATAATTGCGACGATATTGAGTCAGATAGATTGTTAATTTTGAAATGATCCGATAAAGATTGTTGCGTGTCAGTTCGACCCAACCGTTTTACGTTAGCACTTTTTATTTCAAAATATATATCGTCCTTCTCCAAATAACCAATGTAGTCAAAGACTCGGCCGTCTGCATTCTCGAAATTTGTAGGTTCAAGAAGTTTGCCAGAGAATGAAACCTGATCACCAAACGAAAAACTTGGATAGAGTTTTGTTTTGACTCTGATGGCAACTTCTTCACCGCAAATCTCCGAGGCCTCTATCATTGAAAAATGATCTGCAAATATAACAAAAACTTGACCGGTTTCTTTCTTCTCTGGCTCAGAAATTATTTTGCCAGTGCCAGTGATATGTTGCTTCAAACATTTGTCAGAACTTATGCGAGTATCGGTAGAAGATTGCCAAAATCTTAAGACTGCAAGCGCGACAAAAATACTCCAAAGGATAAAACTTTTTTTATTCATTATCCAATTGTACAGATGGGAGATAAAATCCTGATAAAATAATTATCAAAAAAGAATAAAGACAACTCCTCGAGGTTTCACCTCGAGGAGTTGTCTTCATAAATATGACTAAGATTCGTCAGAGAACATTCAATTACTCCTCGAGGCCTCACCTCGCGAAAAATCTTTCACCAAACTCTCCTGTTCCTGTCGGTTCAAAGCTTTTTTGAAACGCGCACCTCTGACCCCTTTTACTCTCTTTTCACAATCAGTCCAATTTGTGTGAATCATGACTTTACCACCAACGGCGCTAACATAAGAAAATGCTGGCTTTTTTGAGCGCGATTTGGTGTTTTTCTTATCATCGGCCTTTACAAAATCGTGTGAAACATTCGTAACATTTGCTATTGGATAACCCGAAAGAGGACCGTTGTAAAGGTCTATCTTTACATCATCTGCAAATGAGGTTGCGATAATATCGCATCTCTCGTTACCCACTACACCGACATGACCACCAACATATTTGAAATCTACTTTTTTGTTTTCACAAGCACCAATCAGTCGCAACCATAAATCTTTATTCAAAACCTCTTCTTTGGTTTTTGTTTTCCAGCCATTTTTTTGCCAACCATAAACCCACTTCGTTATTCCATTTATCAAATACGAAGAATCGGTGTAGACTGTATTTTCGCTACCACTTTCTACTTTTACCAAAGCATTTATCGCACCCTCCAATTCCATGCGATTGTTGGTTGTATTATCTTCTCTACCTCCAAGCTCTATACATATGTCAGACTTCTGCAAAACTACAATCGCTCCCCAACCACCAGGCCCAGGATTTCCTCTCGATGATCCATCAGTAAAAATTATATTTGTCATAAAAACTAGTATAGCAAAAATGCATATGTCGGACATCTGTCATACTCAAACAAAAAATTAAGATCAATAAAAAACAAAATAATCTGATCTATACAATATGTATCTCCTCCACTCGAAGTCGGATTTCTGCTCTACCTCGAAACATTGATTTTTCTATAGAGGCTATAAGATCGATAACCTTACCCTCCCCCAATTCACTAGCCCATTTTTCCTTTGCTCCAAAAAAAGAAATTGCACATATTTTTTGTCCATTATTTTTTTTGAAAATCAATTCGACATGATCTCCAGTCTTACCAAATTTTTTTATTGATATAGGAATCAGTTTTCTAAATAGAAAAATTGGTTTTGGATTGCCAATTCCAAATGGTGCCAGCTTATTAATTGAGTCAAATAATTTATCGCCCACATCATCTATTTTCATTTCTAGATCGATCAATTCATTATTTGTATTTGCTTCTGATTTTGTAACGAGACCAAAAGCTTCGTTCAACCTTTTTTCCAAAAAATGGATTTCATCATTTGCTACTGCAAAACCACCAGAATATTTGTGCCCACCAAATTGAATAAAAGTTTGCGGTAAACTAGCTTGCATCAACTCAACAACATTTGTTTTGCCTTCTGATCGGCATGAGCCTTTTATAATATTTCCTCCATCTCTTCCCCAGAAGAATGCCGGTCGACCAAATTCTTCGGCACAAGTATTTGCAACCAACCCAAGAAGAGATGGTCGCCAATCAGGATTGCCAAGCACGATAACATTTGGAATCTTATCACCGTATCTCTCATGTAAATGTTTCTTTGCCTCTTTTACCAAGGAAGCAACTACACCTTTTCTTTCATTATTAATTTTGTCCAAATGATCAGTAAACTTTTGAGCATCGGCTTCATTTTCTACAGTAAGAAGGTGGAAGGCATCCATAGGAAGACCCATTCTTGAGGCGGCATTAATCCTAGGAGTTATCATATATCCGATATCATCTTCATTGAGATACCTTTGATCAATTTTTAATTTTCTCAAAAGTTGGACCAAACCCTTCCTAGGACTTTTTCGCAGAACCATAAGTCCGTAATATGCGAACAGCCTATTCTCACCTACAAGAGGCACCATATCGGAAAGTGTGGCGATCCCCACTAGATCCAAAAACCATTTTTCATGACCGTCTGGCAAACCAAGACGATCTCTTTTCAAAATTGACTGAATAAGCTTGTAAGCTACACCTGAACCGCAAATATTTTTGTCTGGATAATTACAATCCTCTTGTTTGTGGTCAATAATTGCATAAGCATCTGGCAAAATCTCTTTTGGCTCATGATGATCGGTAATAATAAGATCAATTCCAAGATCTTTTGCCTTTTTTCCTGGCAAAATATCAGTAATCCCACAATCAACCGTAATAATCAATTGAACCTTTTCATTGGCCAATTGTTCTACAGCTTCTAAATTGAGTCCAAAACCCTCATCATGACGATGTGGTATATAAATAATAAAATTCTTGTATCCTATTTTTGAGAAAAATGAATGCCAAATACTAGCCCCTGGAATACCATCAGCATCATAATCTGCATAAATTGCTATTTTTTGACCACTTTTGATGGCCTCAATAATCCTCAAAGAAGCTTTCTCTGCATCTTTCAACAAAAATGGATCATGATTATGCTCTTCGTAATTTGGCTCGATAAATTTCTGTGCATCAGAACCATTCTTGATACCTCGATGAAAAAGTAGGTGCGATAAGGTGTTGTCATACCGAGAAAGATTCTCACGCTCTTTTTCATTCAAAAATTTAGCAATATGGTATGACTTGGACATGGGGTGAGTATATCAAGTATTGTCGTCATGCAACACTTCACTTATAATCATCCTATGTCCTGCATCTTCTGTAAAATAGTAAATAAAGAAATCCCAGCAAATATTGTTTATGAAGACAATGATTTCATGGCTTTTCTTGATATCAACCCCCTATCTCCAGGACATACCCTAGTAATTCCAAAGCAACACTATCGATGGGTTTGGGATGTTCCAGCGCATTCAGAAAATAGCGCAACTATAGGAAAATATTACGAAATAGTACAAAAGATCGCCCTCGCTCAACGAAAGGCTTTTGATGTAGAACAGATAATTTCAAAAGTCGTCGGCGAAGACGTACCACATGCTCATGTCTGGATTTATCCTAGTAATGAGGCCAAAGCTGACAAAAAAGATTTTGAAGGAAATGCAAGAAAAATTAGAGAGAACGTAATTTGAATAAACATACATTTTGTATTTTTTAATTCTGCGGATTTGCTCATAATCTCTCTAGTATTTTCACAAAGTCTAACTTCCAGGGCTTCAGTTAGCCTTTGGAAAATACAAGAGATATTGTTTCGCAAAAAAGTCCTCGAATTACAAAATACAAAATGTATGTTTATTCAAATTACTCAATAAATCATTCAAATTGCAGATTTCAGACATATGCGACTTTCACTACCCCAACGCCTCAATTCCCGGCAAAGTACCATTGGCAAGAAAATCTAGCATTGCACCACCGGCCGTAGAGACGAAAGTAAATTTGTCATCATCATTATTCTCAGCGATAGCAGCAACCGTATCTCCACCACCAACAAGAGATTGCACACTACCGAACTTGTCTGCAATCATCTTTGCCAATGCCAGAGTTCCTTTCTTATAGCCTTTTTCATATATACCCAAAGGACCATTCCACAAAATAAATTTTGCTTCGCGTACCTTCTCTTCTAACAATGCAATTGTTTTTGAGCCACAATCCATTGAATTGTCAGTAGGAGCAAGACTGTTTGCAGATTTTTCTACCCCTTCTTGAGTAAGAATATCTACAGGCAACATCAATTTTGATTCATTAGCATATTTTAAGAGATCAAAATCACCCTTTGAAACCAAAGAAACACCTATCTCATATCCTTTTTGTTTGAAGAAATCTGTCGCCAATGCTCCACCCACAAAAACACTATCTGCTGTTTTCATAAATTTTTCCAATAAAGGTAATTTTGTATCAAATTTTGCTCCGCCAAGAATAAAGAGAAAAGGATGCGAAGGAGAAAAAGCTTTTGATAGATTTGAAACTTCTCTTTCTAGTTGGAATCCAGCATAACTTGGTAATAAAGCAGGTACACCAACCACCGAAGCGTGAGCTCTATGCGAAACAGAAAAGGCGTCATTTACGTAAATATCTGCGAGAGAAGCCAACGCTTGGGAAAACTTGGGGTCATTTTTCTTTTCACCCTCATCAAATCTGAGATTTTCTAGCAAAACACAGTCGCCGTTTTTCAATTCATTCTCAATATATTGATTTGCATTACGAAGATTTGCTACAAAACCAACTTTTTTACCCAATTTACTATTGATATGTTCGGCAACAGGCTTGAATGTATTGTCACTAGCCTCATTGGCTTCCAAATGTCCTATCAAAATAACTTTTGCACCTCCTTTTTGGAGAAATTCTATAGTTGAAAAAGCAGATCTAATGCGAAAGTCTTCTACAACAACGCCATTTTTTATTGGAACATTGAAATCAACACGAACCAAAACTTTTACACCCTCCAACACTTCTATATCCTTTATTGTTTTCATTTATTATTTAAGTAATTATGTGAGTTATTGTTTAATTGGCGCAGTGTACTTTTTGTTTAAAAATTATTGAGGACTGTTTGAGCGAGTATAAATTTCTTGGTAAAAAGTGAGTGTGGGGTGGGAATGCTTAGGGCGTAGCCCTTAGCATTACCCGAACTTTTTACCTAGAAATTTAACGAGCGAGTTCCGCAGATAATTTTTAAACAAAAAGTACACTGCGCCAATTATACCAGACTAATATTGCATAGAATCAACTACTCTCAATAATTCCAAAAATCCTGTAACATTCACACTTTCACGACCAACAAGAAGCCCATCAACCTTACCGACGGACATTATAGATTCTGCATTTTTGAAATTTACCGAACCACCGTACAAAATGCGTACTTTCTTTGCCACCTTAGGATCAAATAAATCTGAAAAAACCTTACGAATAAATATTGTAGTTTCAAAGATCTGATCTGGTACCATAGGTTCGGTCGCTCCAACTGCCCAAATAGGTTCATACGCTATAACAATGTCTTTTGCCGACTTTTTCTCAACACTCGCAAACGTTTGCTTGATCTGATCTCGAAGAAAATCATAATGAGCACCATTTTCTTGATCTCTAGTTTTCTCACCAATACAAACAACAGGCACTAGATCAGCGTTTAAAACAGCTGAAATCTTTTTTGACACAATCTCATCAGTCTCACCCCTCTCACGCTGTTCGGAATGTCCAACTATCACATATCGAACTCCCATATCCTGCAACATTCTTGCACTAATCTCTCCGGTATGAGCACCTTCAGAATCTACCGAAGCAGATTGTGCACCCATAAAGAAATTGTCACTTTCTTCTTTTGGCTTCGTGGACGAAATATATAAATAAGGTGGTGCAATAACGACATCGGTCTGTCTCAAACCTTCTGACATCAAGCGAATCTTATTTGCAATATCCTTTGCCTCTTCTAGATTCGATGGGTTCATTTTCCAGTTACCAATGATAAGTTTTTTGTTCATAGAATAGAATTATAGTTAAATAGACAACAAAAAACAAACGCCGAAGCGTTTGTTTTTTGACTAATCAATTTGTTGCCAAGAAATAACTTCATATTGATTTGTTGCTTGGGGGAAAGACGGTGGAGGACCATATAGCAGATTACTGTCATAAATTATATCCCTTGTATTGTATCCGGTATTATCAGTATAAGCGAAGCCGTATCTCAGATAAGTCGCTATCATACCGTACAAAGTCAATGAACTTCTGCTTGAGTTTGTGCAATTATTATTATAATAGAACCTACCGACACGACCTTTTTCAGCAACCAAAGCCGCGTCAATTCTTAGATTATCAGCACTGACCATTCCAACATTAATATTTCCTTGTGCTATTAATCCTATAGAATCTCTACCGTCATAATTTGTATATCTCAAATTATTGTTTACTGTAATATTGGCGTCTTTCGTAGGATCAGAATTGCCAATGATACCAGCAGCAATTGTAACTCTTGCATTATTGATAGTACCCTCGACCCAAACATGATCATTAACAAATATGACACCATTACTAGGAATAGGGAAATTCCCTAACAATGTACGATTATTATTTATAGGGCTCTTTATACTCCATGTACCCCATTGAAAATATTTAGGCCCATTCTTTTGGCTAGTTGCAGTCGCATCAGTACCACATCCGTTTGGTGTGGCCTGAATGCTGTTGACCCTGTACATATCATAACTAGTAACCCCATTTACTACCTTAAATACTATTTGGTAACCTTGACGATTCGAAGCAGACCATTCTCTACCACCAGCAGCAGGTTGTGCCAAAGCCTGAAGTTGTGTTAAGCCCAAAGTCATTCCTACAAAATCACTTCCTGGAACCGGAAATTGTCTACCAGCAATAAAAACATCTGGCCGATTATTTACTGGACCAAGTGCTGGAATTGGATCATCTTGTCCACTCGTTGTATATACACCCCATTCTGTGGTCATAACATCCGGATCTGTATATGTTGCTACGGCACTAGTTATGAGGTTGTGCGCAATACCATCAAACCTTATACCACCATTTGAATGTATTGGACCAAAAACTTCAGTACCATCACCAAAACGAAGATTGTCATTTGCGACAACAGCGAATTTAGCCAGAGAAGGAATAGCAAGCGTTTTTTGAACTTTCTTTGAAATAGTAGAACTTGCCAACTTACCAGTTGAAACAATTTTTACCACGGTAGATCCAGGTAATGGTGGTGTAATCTCAAGAGAATAGGTACCAAGCAAATCTCCATTTTTATCATACATATTATGCACATAAGGTCCCGAAGTGGCAGTACCATCCTTATAATCAGAAGGATACTGAGCCAAATGCCACTGATAATAATCAACTCCGGCTTCAGCAATCTGAAAAGCTTGCTCCTTTTCCGAAACCGTCCTTATGCTCTTTAGCATTGTTGCACCCCAATTTGCCAAACCGATAAGAACAGTAACTGCAATAGAGGCAAAAATCAAAACCGACAGCAAAATATTTCCTCTACTTATGAATTTAATTATCATAGATTTGTTTTTAAATTTCTAATGTTTGCCTGAACTGTAAATATTATTGGTAGTGGTGAACGGTTGGGATCTATATCTATTCGTTGATTAATTTGAATTAATTTTACCAAGGACGGACTGACAGGATGAACGAGTGGCGAGCTTGTACCTGTATAATTTGTATCGAAATATTGAAAAGACGGTAAAGCGCTACCATTTATAACATTTGTTATAAGAGTTGTTGTTGACTGATTTGCAAGCAAATAGACTGGCGGATTACCTGTAGCTTTTATTACTGCTCTGTAAAAATTTGTACCTATTAGACTATATGTAACCTGCTCAGTTACACCATCGTTATCGATATCAGAAAAGAATGATAATGTTGTACTTCCGGCACTCACTATTGGATATGCCCCATTTGCTCCAGGTGATGCTTCGCGAATCTCTTTTAAAATAGTTTTCAAAATTGCCTGAGAACTTTGTGTCGCTTGATAGGATCCGGTTGTAGTAGAATTAAATATGAAAATATTTGCCCCCATTGCCCCAACAGCAATTATCACTACAGCAAATATAGCTAGAGCGACCAATAATTCAACCAGCATCATTCCTTTTTTATAAACCATAAATATAATTATACTCTATATTATTGTGTTACCAGTTCAACACTCTTCTTCTGCCACCCATTTACAATAGTAATTAGCTCCGAATATGGAACGTAACCATTTTTAGAAATATCTAAAAGATATTCAGCGGCGGATAAATTTTGAAATAGTACCTGCCCAGGAGGGATGCAGCCAGAAGTATAAACAAAATTTACATCAGAAAGTTTTGGTGTTACGGTTGCTGTTTCTGTCGTTAAATATGCCTTATATCTTGCATATCTTTTTCCATTGTGGATATTGTTGATATTTCCACCAGAAACTGAAAAATATGAATCGGCAGTACCGTCTGGTCCATAAAAGTTCCATGGATCAGAAGAGCTTGCATTTGTTGCAAATTGAAACTTCAGACTATTTGTTCCAGATAAGATAGGTTGGTTATTGGGGGTCCACGATAAAGAATAATAATTACTACTTGTACCAGTATCAAAAGTCGAAGATTCCAAAGTTCCTGTTGCATTTGTACTGAATGATCCAAAAATTTCTTTCATTAAAACATCTCCCGACGAGGTAGCTGTATCAACAAGACCATTGTCATTTGAATATTGGGTATCATTTAGAAACATTTCCTGACCGAACCCCCCAGTCCAATCAACCTGACTCAAGTATCCCTGCCCCGTGTACTTACCTGTATTATATCCAGGTTTAGACAGATTGACTGTAGCATCAGATATAGGCAATTTTGTTGCACTATCGAGGACCGAGACCATTAAACTATGACCATTTTTTGGCACAACCACCAACTGAACTTCTTGATTAGTATCTGGATTCAAGGAAAATGGACTATCTGGATTTATACCAGAAACATCATAAGCACCATCAGTTGGCTTTACTGTATAAGTGTCCCATTCCATTGAATTAAGATTAAGAATGCCGGTACCACCAGTGGAAAGTGATTCTGAATATTTATAAATACCAGCTCCAATCGTTTTTGCTCCAACTAAATCAAAATCGAAATTAGGGACAGGAACACATAATGGAGTTACACTTGTTAGACGAAGTGAACTTAATTTATCAATTGAGAAACTGACTTGGGTTAATTGCTGATTTAATACTGTAGCGTGTGGTTTTGTGGGGTTAGGATTACCCTGACCACCAATCGGGTATGTAGTTTCTGTAGAATAGCCATTTTTTGAAACAGTAATTTTATAATTATTTATACCCTGAGGTACACCGATAATATTTAAAACTCCGTAATTATTAGTCACGTCTGTATTTGTAATAGTACTTGTTGCAACACTCTCCACCAAAACTGTAGCGCCCTGCACCGGTTCTCCATTACCATCAAATACCTGAGTTACCAAAGCCCCACCCAATCCAGCTGACTGAAGATTTGCTGGCGATATTTGACCAGTCAAAATAACTGGCTGAAAATTTCTACAACCGGGGCAATTTACCTCGACTTCTACCAATTTATCACTTGCCTGAACAGTCGTCGTCGATAAATTGATATTTCGGATTGTCAAAAGAACATTGAAACTCATACCACCCCGATTTAGGGTTTGATTTTGTGACAAGACTCCAAGTGGTATACCATTAGTAAGACCAATACTTGAGTATGGTAAATTTCTAATTATTTCAAGTTGTTCTGCTGCCAGCTCCACCGCAAGGTTCCTAGCCTGACTTCCCTGTGCTAGATGTGTAATACTAACAATAGAACTATAAACAGCTACCGCAACAATAAGAAAAATTGCGGTTCCAACCATCACTTCTATGAGTGAAAATCCTTTTTTAAAGTTAAAAATCTTTGACATTGAAGATTAAATGGCATTCATCAATGAATACATAGGCTGAATCATTGAAACAGCAAAGAATCCAACCGCACCTCCTATAAATAAGATCAGTACTGGCTCAATAATAGTCGACATATCCTTTGTTTTTTGATTTACATCCTCTTCAAAATATTTTGCAACGCCCAAAAGCATTTCACCAGTTTTTCCTGTCTCCTCCCCAACGTTCATCATTTCCACAAAAAATAATGGGTAATATTTTGTATATTGACTAAATGTTTTCGACATCAATTCACCATTTTTTATAGCTTCAGACGCCTTCTTTAAAACTTCCTGGAAATAAATATTTTGAACAACATCAGACGTAATATTTACAGATTCGACCACATCAACACCAGAACCGAGCAATGAAGACATTGTTCTTGCTGTTCTTGCTGTATTTACTTCCTGAACCAAAAGACCAATAACAGGAATTTTGAGAGTTACTGCGTGCATAACTCTTTTGCCGACAGTTTTCTTAGAAAACCAAACCAAAAAGCCAGAAATAACCAAAAATGCAACAAGAACCAAAAGACCATGATTACGAATCAGATTACTAACATCAAGTACAAACTGAGTAGTTGGTGGTAATTTTATATGTAACTCCGTAAAAGTCTTTAGAAGCGTCGGTACAACATAAATAAACATCAATATTGCAATAATAATCATTGCAGTTACTATAACAGCCGGATATAGCATAGCTCCCTTTATTCTCTTATCGAGTGCATATGCACTTTCCATTTGTAGCGCAACAATTTTCAAAGATTCTGATAATGTTCCAGACTGCTCTCCCGCCCTAACCATAGCAATGAATAATTTTGGAAAAGCTTTTGGATACTTGACCATTGCGTCTGACAAAGTTACACCTTTATCAACTTCCTGAATGAGACTACTAACTATCTTTTTGAAAACAACATTTTTTGTCTGTTTTTCTATAACCATAAGGGCACGTGACAATGCGAGACCCGCCTCAAGCATCGCGCCCAAATTTCTTGCAAAATTAATTTTTTCAATCGCTTTTACCTTATTTAAAAATGAAATCGAAACATTGAAATTCCATTTATGAGAAGACTTTTTTTCTTTGTACTCAACGACTTCATCACCCTGCTCTTTCAAGATTTTGTATAATTCGTAATGATTATCAGCATCTTTCTCGCCTTTGTATATCTCTCCAGATAATCTTCTTGCTTTAAAAATAAAGTGGGACATGTTTCAAAATTAAATCTTAAATCTAAAATCTCAAATCTTTGTATCTACTAAAATGATACTTTATTTAATAAAAAGCTCGCTCAAACATTGAACTAATCTGTAATCACGCGCAAAACTTCTTCAATAGTCGTCATACCTTCAACACATTTGAAAATACCGTCTTCAAGCATTGTAAGCATACCCTCTTTTTTTGCCTGATCTTCAATCTCTCCAGATGTTGCATTTTTCATTATCAAACTCTTGATCGATTGGGTCATCGTCAGGACTTCGTGAATACCAACACGACTCTTGAACCCATCATCATCTGGCCCAGGCACCGCCTTCCAAAATTTTATAGAATCCCAATCATCTGTTGGTTTAACTATTTTTTCTGCTCTCAAGACAGAAAGGACCCTTTTTAGGTCAACAATTTTTTCCAATTGAGCCAATTCATCCTTTGTCAGCTTATATTGCTGTTTTAGATCTGATAGTCTTCGGACCAATCTCTGCCCAATAACGACATCTAGAGTGGAAACCAAAAGAAATGGCTCGACTTTCATATCGAGCAATCTTGGTATTGCACCGGCGGCCGAATTTGTGTGCAAGGTAGAAAGAACCAAGTGGCCAGTCAAAGCGGCATTAACGGCCAAAGCGGCAGTTTCATTGTCTCGAATCTCACCGACCATAATAATATCTGGATCTTGACGGACAAGAGTACGAATACCTTGAGGAAATGAGAATCCAATCTCTGGTTTGACTTGAGTTTGATTGATTCTTGCCATCTGGTATTCGATAGGATCTTCAATGGTAGAAATATTTACGTCTGGAGTATTGAGAATATCCAACATTGTATACAAGGTAGTGGTTTTTCCAGAGCCAGTTGGTCCGGTCATAAGGATCATGCCAGTAGTTTTCTTCAAGACTTTGTGTATAGACTCCAATCCTTCACCGTGAAAATTGAGGTATTCGAGAGTAAAACCAGAAATACTCTCCCGCAATAGACGCATGACAATCTTTTCACCATAATATGTAGGCAGAATCGAGACACGGAAAGAAACTTTTTCATTGTTCATATCTACCTTGAATCTACCATCTTGAGGCAATCTCTTTTCATCTAGCTTTAGATTTGCCAGAACTTTGATACGAGCCGATACCGATGATGCGGCCTTCTTTGGCAATACCATCGCATCGTGCAACAACCCATCGATACGATAACGGATCAACACTTGCTCTTCCATTGGTTCGATATGAATATCGGAAGAATTTTGAAGAATAGCGTGCTTGATGAGAGTGTCGACGATACGAACCACGGGCAAATCCTCGGCAATCTTCTTGAGATCAGCTTCTGTTGTAGCTTCTCCCTTCTCCTCTGAAATCATTCTCAGTGAAGCTGTCTCTTTTTGGATCAAGTCACCGAATTCTGCCTTGAGACTCTTCTGATATTGAATAAGAACTTCTTTGATTGAATCTGAATCCGTAAGACGAGGCAAAATCTTGAGATTGACTTTCTTTTTTATGAAATCAATAGCTGACAAATCGTTAACATCTAGCATTGCAACCTCAAGAGAAACATCACTTTTTTTGAATGCAACAATGTTGTGAGCACGAGCGATAGGTTCTGGAATAAGTGTCAGAGTTTCAAATGGTAATTTTTTTCCTTTAAGATCGACAAATGGAATACCTAGACCATAAGCTTGCATTCTGCGTAAATTGTCAGCACTAATTTTGCCAGAAGAGACGAGTATATCCCCCAGATGTTTCTTTTGCGCTTCACTATCTTTCTTTGCAACCTCAAGGTCCTCCTTGCTTACCAAGCCGGAATCAAGAATAAATTTATATAGTTGAGCATCTTCAACGAACATTACCCAAATTATAGCAGATAATGATATAGCGAGCTTGTGTACATCTTATACAAAAAAGTCCCCCAATCGACATTCGGTTGTATCCGAACTGGCGATTGGGGGGATGAATTTCATGAACCTGAAGCTGGGCATTTGAACAAATATCCCCAATGCTTACTGAGTGGCAACTTGGTATTCACGCTGACCCGAACCGCCTCCAGCGTCGGATAGTGACCATCATACTTCATAAGACTGATATTGCCACCAACCGGCTTATGGAGGATATACACTCCTCCGAAATAAAATCCGAACTCGACAATGTTTGAGTCCGAAATCAAAACCCGAGCACAAAGAGCGTCTTCGAAACTTGGCCTCACCATCATCCTACGGCGAGCAAATGCGACAATTGAAGAAATCCTGATTTCGCAACGTTTGCCGTAAAAACTGTGTCCGGGAATGATGACATATTCCCGAAGACCCCTCATGAGCCTCAACCCATCGATCGCATCATCGAAAGAAGAAGACGCCGTGATCCGGTGATAACCGAGAAAATCACGAGTGTTTTTTGCACCTAGCAAAGCAATCATGTTACGGACAAACACAAATCCCCCATTCGACCAGCATCCACGTCGTCTTTCGGGAATTGCAAACATGTGTCCTTTCTCATAGAGCAATGTCTATGGTTTTAGGGTTTATACGACTTCCAATATTAGATTATACTGAAATGTAAAAAAGTCAAAATTTGCTCTTGTTTGATAGTTATGATAATATATCTTTGTCAGTAAATTGTTCGCCTAGGGCGAACATCTTTGTTAAATAGGTCAGTATTAACAAAACTTAAAATTAAATAACAACTAAATATATGTTTGATCTCAAAGTAATAAATTCCGTCGTTCAACAACTAGAAGAAGAGCGTGGAATTCCAAAAGAAAAAACCCTAGAAGCCATATCTATGGCCCTTGCAACTGCCTACAAGAAAGAATATGGCAAAAAAGGCCAGATTGTTCGTGCTTCATTTGACCAGAACACTGGTGGTGTTGAATTTTGGCAAGTAAAGATTGTTGTTGATCGTGATCAAGTCATAATGGAAGGAGATGAGGAAGCAGAAGAAAACCTCAAAGATACAGCCGTAGAAGACATAAAGATCCGTTTCAACCCAGAACAACACATGCTTATCGAAGATGCTCGCAAAATCAAGCGCGACGCAGTCGTAGGCGATGAATTAGTATTTCCTCTCGAAAACAAAGCCGATTTCGGACGTATTGCAGCTCAAACAGCAAAGCAAATCATTATCCAAAAAATTCGTGAAGCAGAAAAAGTCTCTGTTATGGGAGAATACGGCCAAAAAGAAGGCGAAATTGTTGCTGGCACAGTCGAAAGAGTAGAAAGAGGTGTTGTGTACATAGACATGGGAAGGGCTATAGGTGTTATACCCTACGAAGAGCAAATTCCAAGTGAACATTGGAAAACTGGGGACCGGATCCGTGCATATCTATATGCTGTCGAAGAAAGTCCAAAAGGTATTGTTCTCAAACTATCCCGTGCTCATCCAAAATTCCTAGCAAAATTATTCGAAACCGAAACACCAGAGATAGCATCAGGTGTAGTAGAGATCAAAAGCATCGCTCGCGAAGCAGGATCGAGATCCAAGATTGCCGTTATTTCTCATGACGCCCATATTGACCCAATCGGTTCGATGGTTGGTCAGCGCGGAGTTCGTGTTACAACAGTTACAAGCGAGCTATCAGGAGAAAAAATCGATATTGTTGAATGGAATGCCGATCCTGCCCTATTTATCGAAGAATCATTGTCACCGGCAGAAGTCGTATCTCTCGAATTAGACGAAAAAGAACATCGTGCAATCGTAACTGTAACCGAAGACGAGCAATCACTTGCGATTGGTAAGGGTGGTCAAAACGTCAGACTTGCTGCCAAACTCACAGGTTGGAAGATTGATATCAAAGCCATCGGCAGTATTGAGGAATTGGATGTTACTGAGGCACAGCCTCAGCGTTAGGCCGTAGAATTGCTGAAATAAAGATAAACAAAAAGACCCAGAGTTTCGAAGGGTCTTTTTGTTTTTCTAGTTATCTACCTTCTCTAATCTCTTTCATCAACCTCTCTTCTACTCCCTGCATGTGCTCTCTATTTATCTGCATATATTCCTTGAATTGATCTAGTATTGCTCCAGTTTGGATTCTAAAATCCTCCCCTAACTTATCAAGTCTGCGATCGATATTATTGAACCTCTTGTCATGATCACTTAATCTTTGTTCAATCGTATCGAACCTTACACCTGTCAAATCTCGGAAATTACGCATTTCCTCAACAAAATCATTGAACTCTAGCTTAGAGACGTAGTCTTGAAGTTGATGTTTTAGAATTGGAGCTGGTCTTGTATTCATAATATTATTGAATTTAATTAATAATCGCTAACCCCTCCTTGCATATTGAGATAATTAGAATGGCAGGTACAACAATTATATCACCAACAATTTTCTTGCAATCTATTCAAAGAAAAAGATTTATGTGATAACAAAATATTTAGCATTATTTACTTATTTTGCTTTAATTTAATTTGATTTAAAAAAATACAAACAAACACCAGCCATCACTTGTCAATACCAAAAATGCTCTATTTCTGCTAGAATCCCGCATATTAATGTCAATTAGTATTATTAATAGTTAATTACAAAAAAATGCAACCGTCAGAAATTTTTGCTTTAGTAACATCGCTTATCGCTATTGCTTATGGTATTTTCTTGATTTCAATGATCATGAAAAAGCCAGCTGGCAATGAAAAGATGCGAGAAATAGCTTCTGCTATCCAAGCAGGTGCAAAGGCTTATCTAAACAGGCAATATCGCACGATTACTATCATCGCTATCGTACTTTTCATCGCTCTCTGGATCTTTTTGGATATAGAGATAAGTATAGGTTTCCTAGTTGGTGCAGTCCTATCTGCTCTCGCTGGATATATCGGCATGAATGTATCAGTTCGAGCCAATGTTCGTACCGCAGAAGCTGCTCGACACGGTCTTGGAACCGCCCTTTCTCTAGCGTTTCGTGGTGGAGCAGTGACTGGACTTCTAGTTGTCGGTCTCGCCCTCCTAGGCGTTACAGTATTTTATTCTATCACTGGAAACGTTGCTTCCCTTATCGGTCTAGCATTTGGTTCGAGTCTAATATCAGTTTTTGCAAGACTTGGTGGTGGAATATTCACAAAAGCTGCTGATGTAGGAACAGATCTCGTCGGAAAAGTCGAAGCTGGTATACCAGAAGATGATCCAAGAAATCCCGGAGTCATTTCGGATAACGTTGGTGACAACGTTGGAGATTGTGCAGGTATGGCCGCAGATCTATTCGAAACTTACGCAGTTACAACTATTGCCGCTATGATGTTGGGTGCAACTCTATTTGCCGGCTTTGAAGGTGCAATCGTCTATCCTCTAGCTCTTGGCGGTATAGCTATCATCACATCCATCATCGGTACTTGGTTTGTAAAACTAGGTAAAAGTCAAAATATAATGGGTGCAATGTACAAAGGTCTAATCGCCTCAGGAGTACTTGCAGCATTTGCATTCTATCCAACAACAAACGTAATGATGAAAGGTAATGGTACATATAGTGTACTCAATCTATTTGCCACAACATTAGTGGGCCTTATTGTTACCGCTCTCCTAGTCGTTATTACAGAATATTACACATCGACCAAGTACAGCCCAGTAAAATCAATCGCCTTGGCTTCAAATTCCGGTCACGGAACAAATATTATCCAAGGTCTTGCTATCTCCATGAAAGCAACCGCTTGGCCCCTCATCACAATCGTCGCTGGTATCCTCGCCGCATATCACTTTGCAGGACTCTATGGTATAGCGATTGCCGCTATGAGTATGCTTTCTATGGCTGGCATTATCGTTGCAATAGACGCATATGGCCCTATTACAGACAATGCTGGTGGTATCGCTGAAATGTCCGACCTTCCAAAGGAAGTTCGTGATGTTACAGATCCACTTGATGCAGTTGGAAATACAACAAAAGCCGTTACAAAAGGTTACGCCATCGGCTCTGCGGGACTGGCCGCTCTCGTTCTATTCGCTTCATATACTGAGGAGCTTGGTAGTACAGTAATCTTCAGCCTTAGCGATCCAAAAGTTATTGTCGGTCTATTCATTGGTGGTCTTTTGCCTTATTATTTCGCCGCTCTATGTATGGAAGCTGTCGGAAAAGCTGCGGGCAAGGTCGTAGAGGAAGTTCGCCGTCAATTCCGTGAGATCAAAGGCATCATGCAAGGAACAGCAAAGCCAGATTATGCACGTTGTGTAGACATTGTTACAAGTGCAGCGATCAAAGAAATGATCGTTCCTGCTCTCATACCTATCGTTGCTCCAATCGCGGTCGGATTCATCCTTGGTCCCGTAGCACTTGGAGGTTTACTTGTAGGTTCGATCATCACTGGACTATTCGTCGCTATCTCCATGACATCAGGTGGAGGTGCTTGGGATAATGCAAAGAAACATATCGAACAAGGCAATCATGGAGGCAAAGGTTCAGATGCTCACAAAGCCGCTGTTACAGGTGACACCGTCGGAGATCCTTACAAGGACACTGCTGGTCCAGCGATAAACCCAATGATCAAAATATTGAACATTGTTGCCCTACTCATTGTTGCTTTCTTGATCAAATAAATTAGTGTATCAAACCGCACCTTGTGGAATTGATAATTGATATCTAAATCTGATAAAAATTAAATGGAATACAAACAGAACCCCGCAAGGGGTTCTGTTTTGTGATATAATGTTTCCAACCAAGAATCTTTCTTGGTTACAAATTTATATATGAAAATACAAAAAATTAGCATAGTGATTATTACTTTATTAATTGTAAGTTTTATTAGTGTTACCTCAAAAGCAGATGCTGTAACGATGGTCGACACCACAACAGCTACTGGTATTTCGAATACCCTAAATAGCGCTCCGGTCACAAATGCCCCCGCTATCCGAGATCGTATTCGCGCTGATGTCGATACAAAGGTTCAAAATATGCGCAACAACCAAGATGTAAAGAATCAGATGATAGAAAATGGCTATCGTATTGCCACAACTACTGCATCTAGACCACCACTTTCTCAAAAGAATATCAAATTAGAGAAAATAGGCACATCTTCACCTCTCATAAATCAGAAAATAAAATCTGAAAAGATAGAAAATATGAAAAAGGATCGTGGAGACGAATTAGAAAATGAGCGAGCGTATCGCCTCGGTGAAAAACTAGAGGAAAAGCGAGAAAATCGTGAAGAAAACAAAATAATGGCATTAGAGATGCTCAAAGAAAAAAGAGATGGTCTTGGCAAAAATCTAGAAGTAGCTCTTAGAAATTTGATTGAGCTACGCCAAAGAATAGTCTCGAGAATGGAAAAAGATCGCAATGCTGGCAAAGATATGACCAAAGCAAAAGAATTGCTTGTCATTGCTGATGCCAAGATAGCAACAGCAAAGCAAGCGGTCGAAGCGGTCAAGTCATATAAACCAGAAAATTTTGTCCAAAACACAGGGACAGTTAGCCGTTGTATTACAATAAACGGCTCATCCAACAATAACATTTCATCATCAACTCAAAGATGTTTACCGATCGATAAACCAGTAGACCTAGAAGGTATTCGTGCTTTGATTTACAAAGCCCAGTTAGCAATCAAAGACGCTCATAAAGCGCTAAATGATGTTGTAGTGGCTATCGCCAAAATATCAGGAAATTCATCAAAAGATCGATCTGCATCATCTACACCTATCACTACAGTCACTCCTAGAGTTGAAACATCTTTACCAACAACAATTGTTAATTAATAACTAATAACATGGATCAAAACCAAAATTCATTCTCAAATTATTCATCTACACCCCCTCAAAACCCTGTCCTAGACAACCCTATCGTCGATAAGATTATACCAAACACAAAACCAAAGCGCGTTGGACCAATTGTCGCTATTCTAGTTGTTGTACTCATTATTTTAGTTGCTGGGATATATCTTGTATCAAAACAATTTGAGGTTGTAAGCCCAAATAACGACACAGCAAACCTCGCACCTCAATCCAACACAATAATTCAAGACACCGAACAAACTGACACCAATTCGGCAGCAGTTTCCGCCACAATTGCTCCAATTTCAAATACTAACGATGATTTAGACTCACTACAAAATGACCTCGATGCTTCCCTAAATGGCCTAGACGCTCAACAGATTTAAGTACTACTATCATCAAGTAGAGAAAGGTTATAAATATAAAAGTCGCCCCCGTCTACAGACACCCGTTTCCGCAATCGATCTAGGGATAGACAAAGGGCGATTTTTGCTTGCCAATTTTGCACTATTTCGCTAGACTGGCTTTCATGACTAATACAAATAAAGATACCTCAAAAAATTACGAAAATCTGACTATAAAAAAGCTCGATAAGTCTCAAATAGAAATCTCAGCTTCTATCCCTGCCACTATCTGGGAAGCAGGTCGCAAGCAAGCACTAAAAAATATCAATGAAACCGTCTCAATCGATGGTTTTCGTAAGGGTAATGTTCCAGAAAACATTTTGATAAGCAAAGTTGGCGAAAAAGTTATAAACGAGGAAATGGCCGAACTAGCTCTCTCCAAGGTCTATATCGATATTCTTATGGATAATAAGATCGAAGCAATCGGCAAACCTGATGTACAAGTAATGAAACTCGCAATCGGCAACCCCCTCGAATTCAAAGCAACAACCGCTGTAATACCTGAGATAAAACTGCCTGATTACAAGAGTATTGCCAAAAAAGAAGTCGAAAAAGATGCGAAAAGTGAGATTAAGGTCGAAGACAAGGATGTAGACGAAGCGATCTTGAAAATCCGCAAATCACGCGCATCACACGAAGGTCACGATCATGACAAAATGACTCCAGAGGAACATGAGAA
>CAZNUY010000007.1:0-31194 GCA_964576745.1 uncultured Candidatus Saccharibacteria bacterium
GGCATCGGCACCACCTCACCATACGCAAAGCTTGCAGTAGTAGGCGAAACAGTTTCTGCATACTTCACAGCTACAACTACTACAGCTTCCACCTTCCCATATGCATCTTCTACCGCTCTTACAGTCTCTGGTGCTTTGTACAATACATCTCTAGCTGATGGTTGTTTGAATGTCACCAGTGGTCTCATTGGTTCTACTGGCTCAGCATGTGGTGCTGGTGCTTCTGGTGGTGGTATCGGTTGGGCAACTTCTACAGATCCAGGTAATCTAGAATCTATCTACTTTACTGGACTTTCAAATGTTGGCATCGGTTCTACATCTCCTTGGGCACAACTCTCGGTTAATCCAAATGGTATATCTGGACCTGCTTTCGCTATCGGTTCTTCTACAGCAACTAAATTCATTGTAACTAATGGTGGAAACGTTGGAATTGGAATTACAAATCCTGGAACATATAAATTAAATGTTAATGGAAGCGGATATTTTGAGGGGAATGTTAGGGCTAATAGTATACAGTTGGATTACAATTCCAACAGAGTCTTCGCGGCAGGTTTTGGAACTGATGGAAGCATAATATCAGCTGATGTAAATATCTTTACAAATAACACCAATAGATTAACTATATTAAATAGTAATGGTAATGTCGGTATCGCTACATCAACTCCATATGCAAAACTCTCCGTTCACGCGAACAATGGTGAAACTAATACCTCACTCTTTACCATCGCATCATCTACAGGTTCAGCTACAACTACATTGTTTACAGTATTGAATAGTGGAAGAGTTGGTATCGGTAAAACCCCAGGCGCAGCATATGAGCTTGATATTGAGGGTGATCTTAATGTCACAGGTGGCATAAATAACTCAAGTCACATAACAATGGATAACACTGGAGCAGGATTCAGGTTACGAGGTGGTTTGTCAGTAATGTCTAGTCCAGCAGATGGCAAGTTCTACTTCAGTGACAGTAGCTTTACAGGAAATGGTACATTGGTTGCAAATAATATGGGACTTGGTACAACAACTCCATATTCAATTCTTTCCATCTCAAACTCTGCATCAACAGCAGTTAACACCCCACTCTTTACCATTGCTTCAACAACTGCAGGTAACTCAACAACAACTCTTATGACTGTTCTTGCAAATGGAAGAGTTGGTATTGGTACCAATAGTCCTACTGCAAAATTAGGTGTTACAGGTGATATTTATGCTACTGGAAATATTACTGTTGCTGATAATGGAGATTTCGGTTTTGGTGATCGTACAACAAGAATTGGTGGTAATGCTGGAAGTGATTTTATTAACTTCATCGTTAATAACCAATCATCGATGTATCTAAATTCATCTAATAGTGTAGGTATCGGTTCCACAACCCCATGGGCACAACTTTCAGTCAATCCAAATGGTATATCTGGACCAGCTTTCGCTATTGGTTCTTCTACAGCAACGAAATTCATTGTTACAAATGCTGGTAAAGTTGGTATTAATACAGCATCTCCAGCATCTGAATTATCTGTAAATGGAGGTTTGGCTCTCGGTTCTTACTCAACCTCAGTAAATGCTGGTTCTGGAAATTTGGTAATGTCCGGTGTTCTTGGTTTGGGTCTCACTGATACTCTAGGAAACAAACTCGGAGTTTCTGGTACAAGTTACTTTAGTGACAAAGTTGGTATCGGTACTTCTACACCATACGCAAAGCTCTCAGTCGTAGGTGAGACAGTTTCTACATACTTTACTGCAACATCAACTTCAGCAACTTCAACCTTTGCAGGAGGTCTTAATGTCGGTCAAGGTAATCTAGTGTATGACTTTACGACAGGTATTACCTCAGTAAATGCTCTTGAAACCGGTAACCTCAACTTTGATACAGATGCCGGTGCTGTCTCATGGGCAGATCTTCCAATATCATCTGCTCCACTAAATGCAGTACAGAGCTATACAGCACAGATCGGAGGTACAGGAATACTTACAGTATATGGTCTCTCAAATGGTAGTGGAGGTGTTGCTACAACCTCAGTTGCTATCGGTACATCTACTCCATATACAGCAGGTCTTACAGTCTGGGGACGAGATACACTTACTACTACCCGTGTAGTCGATGTTGTAAACAATGCTTCAACATCACTACTTACTATATACAATGGTGGTGCTGTTTCGATCGGTGGTTCTACATCTACAACTACTATCAATGGTTATCTAGATGTGTTGGGGACGGGGGCAAACTCAACATCTACTATTTCAAGTAATCTTTGGGTAAAAGGTACATTGAGATCAAACCTCTCATATGTTGGTGACCTTATTTTTGCAAACAATTTTGCATTCACCGAAGCTTTGCCTATCAATTCAACTACTACACAGGGCTTGTATTTGAATAATCAAAATGGTGAGAGGGTATTGGCAATAGATGATCAGGGCAACTTAAATATTGCTGGTGATATTTGCGCAAAGAATTTTGTATGTTTCAATGAATCTCTTGATAAACTTAGTGAAGATCTTGGAACTTTGGCTTCAAGTACTGAGGGTCTTGGTGGTATTGCAGACAGTGTTAATAGAACATCATCTTCTGTACAAACACTTGCTGATTCGATTGTAGCATTGGATCTAAAAGTCGATGCATTTATCGCTTCATCAACTTTGAATATTGATTCAATCATTGCTTCAACTACCCTTGCCCTTGCTTCAAGTACTGATTTTATGAACGCTGTTTCTTCTTCAACAGCAAATGTTTTGAATTCAAATGATTCATTCATCCAGGCAATTGCAAATTCAGTAAAAAATATTTTGGCATCAACACAAGATTGGGTTGTCGAAAGGTTTACTGCAAAAGTTGCCTATGTAAATCGTGTTGAAGCAGAGACCGTTGCTATCTCAAAGGGGATGGAAATAGTCGATCAGACAACTGGTTCAATCTGGTGTGTTACTATCAAGAACGGAGATTGGAATAAAGTTCAAGGCACATGTTCTGCTATCGCTTCTACAACTCCTATCACAACACCTGCAGTTCCTGAGATAACTCCAAATCCTTCTATATTGCCAACGCCAACTCCTGTCGTAACTCCTGTAATTTCAACTCCAGCAACAACAACCTCGTCAGACGATAATGCAAGTTCTACAGCAAATACGACAGCTCCAACAGTGTCAGGGGGTGGAAATGGTGGAGAAGTTAGTCCAAGTCCTTCACCGTTACCAGTAACTTCAATTGCTCCAGAAACTTCTCCAGAACCTGTTCAGTCACCTGCTACTACTCCTGAGTCATCACCTGCAAGTACGCCAGCTCCAGCTGAACCTGCACCTTCTTCCGCTCCGGCTCCATCTGAAGCACCAGCACCTGTAGAATCGCCCGTCGCTCCAATCCCTGTAGAATCTTCAACTTCCGGTCAGTCTAGTAGTACAATAACAGAATAAATATGAGATCAAAATCCATAAAGAAAATAATAAGAAAGCTGAGCAGAAAAATCATTTGCGTGAATGATTCAAGATATATTAAATTTAAAAATTTTTCTATTTTAATTGGTATATTTATTTTTATTATCTTATCGACAGTTTCTGATGTTGGAGCTGCGACAGTTGGTAAGACTATTATAAGTGCACCAACAGACCCTCTTAGAAATGGTCTAGTAGGTTGGTGGACTTTTGATGGTAATAATATGATTAATAATGTCGCGGATTCGAGTGGTAGTGGGAATAATGGGATGATGTCGGGATTTATATCGACATCGAGTGCGGTTACGGCGGGCAAGGTGGGACAGGGGCTGAGGTTTGATGGGAGTAATGATTATGTAAACATTACAGATTCTGATAGCATATCACCAACTAGTGCTGTAACGATAAGTACTTGGATGAGGATTAATGAATCTCAAACATCGAGTTTAGGTATTGTAACAAAGGGCCCAGATTCTGCAGATTATGATTATATGTTGTATATGTCTAATAATGGTGCTGCTTTTTGGTTCTTTATGAAAAACAGTGTTGGTACTTCAGATTTTACTCCACAATATAATTTTGATGCTCGAGATGGAAAGTGGCATCTGTACACGGCAACTTTCGATGGTGATATTATGAGATTGTATATCGATAAGACCCTTGTGTCATCAAAAGATACCGCTCTTACTGATGTTAGGGATTCATCACAACCATTACGATTAGGCCGAGGTTGGGGTAATTACATCAAAGGTTCTTTGGATGATGCTCGAGTATACTCCAGAGCGCTTTCGTTAACCGAAATCCAGCAACTCTACTCCCAAGGCTCCGCAAAAGTCGCCTCCACCATCAGTCGTCCCGCACAAACTGGTCTCTCTTCTGGCCTCGTTGGTCACTGGACTTTTGATGGCAAAAATATGGTTAGTAATGTGGCGGATTCGAGTGGTAGTGGGAATAATGGAAAAATGTCTGGCTTTACATCGACATCGAGTGCGGTTACAGCGGGGAAGGTGGGGCAGGGGTTGAGGTTTGATGGTAGCAATGACTATGTTAGCGCTAACTCATCAGCTATGACATATCCTTTAACTCTTTCTGCTTGGGTAAAATTAGATGCTGTCCCATCTGTAAATAATACAGATAGAATTCCAGTCGCTTTGGCAAAAACAAGTGGATTAGAAGAGTTTTGGATTGGTTTTTATAGAACTTCAGGTGGTGTAAATGTTTTAAGAAGCGTTGCTCAATCAGGGGCTGATTTGAGAACTTATAGTGCTAATTTAACAATGGATACTAAATGGCATCATGTTACAGCAGTGTTTACAAATTCATCGACACATGCACTTTATTATGATGGTGTTGCCCAGAGTGGTTCATACGGAACTGGTGGTACAGGAACACCTACACCTTCAGGTCTTGATACATTATATATAAGTGGATTTTATTACAACACATCCAATTTTTATTCCCCGTTCCTCGGTACAATTGATGATGTTCGTGTATATAATCGCACTCTTTCAGACACCGAAATAAAACAACTCTATTCCCAAGGCTCTGCAAGAGTCGCTTCCACTATTAGTCGTCCCGCACAAACCGGTCTTTCGTCCGGTCTAGTCGGCCACTGGACTTTTGATGGCAAAAATATGATTAGTAATGTGGCTGACTCGAGTGGTAATGGGAATAATGGGATGATGTCGGGATTTATATCGACATCGAGTGCGGTTACAGCAGGAAAGGTGGGGCAGGGGTTGAGGTTTGATGGGGTGGATGATTATGTCAGTATTGCCGACCACTCTTCTTTGGAAGGTATGTCTAGTTTGACTATTTCTGCTTGGGTTAAGGCAGTAAATACGGGGACTGGTGCAGATCAAGATATTTTAAATAAAGGTGATGTAGGACTTGTTCCCTATGCATTAAGAGTAAGCGGAAGTACAGGAAAAATGAATTTTTATGTAGCAAATAGTTCTGCATTTGCAAATCCGGTTCCAATTTCAAATAGTATTATTCCATTTGGAATTTGGTCACATTTTGTTGGGACTTATGATGGTAGTACCGCTAAATTGTATCTAAATGGACAATTACAAACCACAGCAGGGAGTTTAACAGGAAATGTAAATACAAATTCATCAATTTTAGCTATTGGAAGGCAGGGTCCATCAAATGCAAGATATGTTAGTGGTTCTTTGGATGATGTTCGGGTATATAACCGTGCTTTATCTGCTTCAGAAGTTCAGCAATTATATAATATGAGTAAGTAGCAATTTATTTTATGAATGAATCTGTCAAATATCTAATTGTAATTATCACAATTTTTGTAACAATTGTCCCCAATGTGTCTGAGACGGATGTCTTTAATGGCTTATTTGGTAACTGGGCGTTTAAGGTATCATCCTCATCTGAAATATTAAACATATATAATTCTAGAAAATAATTTTTAATTATAATATCAAATATGTTAAAAACACTAAAATTATTTATTATCATAATCCTTATCTCCGTTTCAGTTCTAATTGTTTTTGTCTATTTTTACCAAAAACAGAATATTTCAACAACAACTAATACACTTATTGATTCTTCTGCACAACTTGCTCAGGTTAGTGGTACTTTAAATGACGGTTTGGTTGTTCATTACAAGTTTGATGAAGGGAGTGGTACGATAGCAGGGGATTCTGCTGGTAGTAATACTGGCACATTAGTGAATGGTCCAGCGTGGACAAGCGGTAAGATCGGAAGTGGGGCTTTGCAGTTTGATGGAGTTAATGATTATGTTAGGGTCCCTTTTGCAAACAACTTGAATGGCATGGCTAATTTTTCTGTATCTATATGGTTTAATGCTACAGCAAAAGCTACAGATAATGAAATAATTGGTTGGGGGGCTGGTTTTGTTCCATACGCCATTAGGCATCAAGCAAATGGCAGGGTTCGTTTCTATGTCTCTAACGGATCAAAGACTTCTTTTGCAGAAACGAATAATGCTATTAGTAAGGATTGGATACATGTTGTTGGTTCATATGACGGTAGTATAGTGCGCTTGTATGTAAATGGGCTAGCCCAAACTACGACCGGTTCTTTGACTGGTAGTATTCACACACGATCAGATTCATATTTAGCAATAGGTAGACAGGGTAACATTTCAGATAGATATACTTTAGGCTCCATTGATGACGTCCGTATCTACAACCGTGCACTTTCCGCTTCAGAAATTTCCGAACTTTATACTTTTGGTAATGGTGGTAGTCCTACTCCGCTTCAAATTCCTGTAAATGGTGTTTGTGGTCCTGCGGCCAAGAGTTATACCGCTACAGAAACATTTCCAAGTGGTTCGTATTGTTCTTTTGGTACCGTATTGCCACCTGTTTTAGCAGATCCTTCGCCGGGTAGTTCATCATCGTGGAGCTGTTTAGGGATTGATGGTGGCACCAATTCATCATGTGTAGCAACTCGTGCTACGCCTTCTCCGTCTGATGTTACGCCACCTATTATTTCTAACGGTTCTCGCACAGGGCAATTACCTGCTGGTACTACCGAGACAACTGTATCTGTCTCAACAAACGAAGCTTCTACTTGCAGATATGGAACTATACCTAATACCCCGTTCAATGCCATGTCGAATACTTTTTCAATCACTGGAACCACGGTCCATTCTTCAACAGTTACTGGTCTTCTAGATGGTTCTTATTACAAATATTATGTTCGTTGTGCTGACTCTTTTGCAAATTATAACCAATCAGATTTTTTAATAGATTTCTCTGTCACTTCTAGTGAATCACCATCTTCGGTTATTATTAATTCTCCAACATCTGGCGCGACAGTTTCTGGAAAATCGGTTTATATTTCAGCGACTCCAAATGTTAGTATTTTTTCAGGGGTTCAGTTTAAGATTGATGGAAATAACTTAGGATCCGAAATATTAAATATACCATTTACAAAAATTTGGGATTCTACTACGTATTCCAATGGTTCTCATACTATATATGTAGTAATTCGAGATTCGTTTGATAGGTACTCGACGTCTTCTGTTGTTGTGATAGTAAATAATACTAATGTAAATCAAAATAATATTCAGCCGTATGTTCCCCAAGTAAATCCTTCTTTTCCTTTGAGTATTTTAAATAGGCAATTAAATATTTGCTTGAATGGGTATACGAACTGTCAAAATGGCTGGGGATGGTATAACGGAGGAGATAATCTTATTGGTGGGTATATGGTAAACTTTACATCTGTAACTTCACATACTGCTACAATAAATTTGGGTACACAACTTCCTGTAGGACGTTACAATGTTTTTATACGGAGTATGAATTACTTAGCTCAGTATCCCATTACTATTCGCATGGGTGGTAGCGTAGGGAACACGGTTTCAAACGGTGGTGATTGGAATGGGTATTGGTCTGAACCAGCTACCATAGTCACAAGTAATACAAGTGATACCATTGAAGTTACTTTTTCAACTGATCGGGCTATTAATGGTCGTAAAATAATTTTTGATGGACTTTATATTACAAATAAATCTGATGAATTTGTCACAAAAGATGATGTTGTGACCGAGTTAAGTTTATCTTATCCTGTAACAAGAGATGAGAGTACACCAGTAAAGGGTAATATTATCGAAAATGGTGGATTTGAAGTTGGTCTTGGACATGGTTGGAATTTGGATTCTTCTACAAGACTCAATTCATTTAAATCTAGTCTAGTAAGTGATAATAGTCATAGTGGCGGAAAATCATTATTATATACTAGTGCATATTTGAATGGTTTATTATCAAAAGTTTATCATCTCTCACCGAATAAGTTTTATACTTTTTCTGCTTGGGTAAAGCCGGTTAGTTCAAATACGGTTCCGATAAAAGCATTTTTAAAAGCAGAAAATGTATTTACACCTCCTGCTGGATTTCAAAATAAGTATGTTCTTGAAAAAACCGAGACCATTCCTATTGATGGTAAATGGCATCGTATTAGCGTATCAGGATACTTGCTTGCCTATCCAAAGGCCGATTATATTTTCAGAATATCGACAAATGGCCGTGGAACATATATTGATGACATACAACTTGAACAAGGTGAATTAACTGACTTCGCCCAAAAAGAACCTCTTGAAATCGGTTTGAATATTAATCAATTAGGTAATATTTTTTATGTAGAAGACGGTGCCCAGGGCGATTTGATTGTTTCGAATAGTTCAGACGAATCAAAAAATGCTACAGTTAATTTTGAAATATACGATATATACAATAGTCGCGTTTCATTTGGAACTAAGATAATTTCAGTTGGTCCAAATTCTGTTGGTCAAACAAATATCTCTCTTAATACTGGAAAAAAAGGTCATTTTAGAATCCTATTGTGGATAGAAGGAAATAATGTAAAAGAAGAAGTTGGATATTCCATTATTCCTCGTCCAAATGTTATAAACAAAGAAAATTCATTTTTTGGGATTGATTCTCATTTTGCCGATTATACTATTTTGATAATGAAAAGACTTGGTCTGTCATGGATTCGTACCCTGAGTCCTGGCCAGACTTTTCGATGGGGCATTATTGAACCAACTAAAGACGTATTCAATTGGACCAATACTGACTCTAAGATGACCTCTATTTCATCTGATATGTGGGTTATGGGAGTCTTGGGTGATGAATCAAACCCAGCTTGGGCAAGAGGGTTGGCATTGACTGATGAAAGTGTGTGGATCAATGAATACGTTGACTACGTTAAAGCTGTCGTCACTCGTTATAAGGATAAAGTACATTATTGGGAAATTCATAATGAACCAAATGCTAGTCCAGAGTTAGGTGGTAAGCCAGATAGGTATGCCAAATTATTAATTGCTACAAGTGAAGCGATTCGATCTATAGACCCGAGTGCAAAAATTATTGCCTTAGGAGGTTCAGATCATTCTTATATAATGAGTGTTATAAATTATCTTTCTGTTAATTATCCCGATTGGAAAATAAAAGATCATGTTGACGCTATTTCTACCCATCTATATCCTTTAAATGAATCAGAAGCTTATAAGACAAATAGAGATATTGTCATAGGTCTCGGGATTCCAATGTGGAATACGGAAACGGGTTCTTGGTCTACGGGGTTTTATACAACATCGAATTCCAGTTGGTTTAATTATGGAACTAGTTTGTATCCGAATCGAGATGCGTCCAGATTTTATAATGAAATAAATGACGATGTCAGGGCTGTTATGGTAAATTTTCTAACTTCAATTGGAGACGGCTTCTCTAAGTATTTTTATTATGACGGAAGAATTTATCATAATTCAACCACAAGAACAGCTCCAACCATTTTGGATTATGATGAATCGATTAAACCGAAAGGTGTTGCTTATGCTATTGCTGAATCTTTTGTTGATAATATGAAGCCAGAAGGGAGAATTAATATTAATGATATTGAAACAGTAGGATATTTATTTAGTAAAAATGGTTCTAGCCCGTTAGCTACGATTTGGAGCAAGGAAGCCACAAATAAAATACTTCAAGTTAATCTTGAGGCTGGTCAATCATTTGAAATTTATGACATAATGGGTAATTTAATGTCAGCTAGTCAGACTATAGCTTATAATAGAATGCCGTTATATATTCGTGGAAATGGAATTACTGTCAATCAGATGAGAAATATTTTGGAGAAAGGAATAGTTAATTTAGTGAGAGATAGTAATGCCCCCAATTTATTTATAGCCGATGGAGCGATCGGTAAAATTCAAAGTGGCTCAACAATATTTCGCTGGTTTGCTTGGGATGATAATTCTTTTGCAAATGATCAAAAACCTTTTGCTTTGCAGTATTCCTATCGTCTTTTGCCTGATGCTACTTGGTCAAACTGGTCAGCAAATACATTGGTAGACTATTCTAACCTTCCTGACGGTACATATACCTTCGAAGTCCGCACCAAAGACGAAGCTGGCAATGTTTCTGCAACTGCAAACAGAATCTTCACGGTCGGTCAAACAGCAGTAGTAAGTCCAAACCCTACTCCTGTTGCACCAACTCCCACCCCAACGCCGACCCCCGCACCCCTTCCTGCAACCCCAACCCTAACGCCCACTCCAACCCCAACGCCAGCTCCCGCTAATCCATCAGTTCCTACACCTACTCGCGCCCCTACAGCACCAGTAGCTCCATCAACTCCAACGCAAACCCCCACACCCCTTCCTGCAACCCCAACACCATCTACACCAGTATCTGGAGATGGAGGTTCATCTATTGGCGGAGGCTCAACACCAGCATCTTCTCCAGCACCATCAGGTGGTTCATTAGCTGTTGGTATTTTTACACCAACTGTACCTCAGAGACCAATTGTTACATCATATCCAAATCTAACATCTAACCTCGGTCAAAACTCTACAGGATATCAAGTTCAATTGCTCCAAAAGATCCTCAATCTAGAAGGCTTCTTACCTCTATCTGGTATTACATCAACATATGATACGAATACCGAAAAAGCAGTTATGCTCTTCCAAACAAAATACAAGATTGTATCAAGTGGTACAGCGTATACTACAGGGTTTGGAGCTGTAGGACCAAGGACTAGAACGATGATCAACCAGTATATTACACAAGGTAAGTACCCATCTCTAGGTACTACCCAACAACAGGTAACACCACAGGTAATATCACCAACTACCACAACCTCCCGCCTACCAAAATCATATGTCTTCACCAGAGTACTCAAACTCAACTCAACAGGCACAGATGTAAAATACCTCCAGATCTTCCTAAATGACAACGGTTTTACTGTTACCTCTACTGGTATTGGCTCCAAGGGTAATGAATCCACCTACTTTGGTCCTGCTACCCAAAGAGCCCTCATCAAATACCAAGAGTACTATGCAAAAGATATACTGACACCATATGGACTAACTAAGGGTACTGGTTACTTTGGACCTGCAACCATGAGGAGGGTGAATGGGGGACAGAGGTGACACCTCTGTATGCAGATGCCCGACATCTGTGACACCTCTGTAGTTTCTGTTATACTGTCTTCATGACAAACATAAACGAAACATATTTTTCCAAACATGATATTCATGATGGGGATATTGATGCTCATTTAGAACATATCAACCGCGAATTTGGCGATGGTTTTGAATTTCTAAAGAGATATCCTCGATCGGTGACTATTTTCGGCTCATCATTATCAAAACCTGAAGAAGAAACTTACAAAAAAGCAGAAGAATTGTCTGCGCGAATTGTCCGGGATATTGGTTATGCTGTAATTACAGGTGGAGGACCAGGCATTATGGAGGCAGCAAACAAAGGTGCATATGAAGCTGGGGGCGACTCTTTGGGTTTGAATGTAAGTTTGCCACATGAGAGGACAACCAATGCTTATGCAACTCAGGCGATGAAATTCTCATATTTCTTCTCTAGAAAAACTATGCTCATTTTTGCTGCCGAAACTTTTGTCTTTTTCCCTGGAGGATATGGTACATTCGATGAATTATTCAATGTTCTTACTTTGATTCAGACAGGCAAAATTCCAAAAGTACCTATTGTTCTCTTTGATTCCAAATATTGGAATCCTCTCAAACAATTTTTAAAGGACAACACTTTGGACAAATACAAGGCGATTAGCGAAAATGATCTCAATTATTTCGAAATTACTGATTCTATCGATCATGTTATTGATATTATCAAGAAGGCACCACCAAGTGATTGGTGGAGAAATATCAATTAGTATATTTGGTAAAACGTTGATTTGAGTGTAATCTGGAGATATGCAATTTAAGATTGAGGCAAAAATAAAAGGTGGACGTGGTCGTGCTGGTATTATAAAGACAGTACATGGTGATATTTTGACCCCCGCTTTTATACCCGTTGGTACAAAAGCGACGATAAAATCTCTTACACCTGAGCAGGTGAGAGATTGTGTTGGGGCCGATGCTATTTTAGCCAATACTTACCACTTATATCTCCAACCGGGTGCCGAAATTCTGAAAAAAGCTGGTGGCCTTGGTAAGTTTATGAATTGGCAAGGACCAACGTTTACTGATTCTGGTGGTTTCCAAGCTTTCTCTTTGGGCTCGGGGATTGATAGGAAAGTAGGGAAGATTGCTTCAAAAAAAGAGGTGACGGTGGAGGATGAGTTGTCGTCGCCAGTTTCAAAAGGTGATTTGGCAGAAAAGATTGTAGATGCAGATGATATAAATGATGCAGAGGATCAAAATAATTCAGAAGTTAAGCTAGCAAAAATATCTGATGAAGGGGTGGAATTCAAATCAGTAATTGATGGTTCAAAACATTTTTTCAGTCCAGAAAAATCAATTGAGATTCAACATGATATTGGAGCGGATATTATTTTTGCTTTTGACGAGTGTGTATCTCCACATGAGTCATATGAAAAGCAGAAAATAGCTATCGAAAGGACGGCAGAGTGGGCAAAGAGATGTTTGATTGAGCATAAAAGCAGGGGACACAGAGGTGACACCTCTGTAATGCCAGCAACATCGCCAGCCCTTTTTGGTATTGTGCAGGGCGGACGTCACGAGGAACTTCGAAGACTGAGTGCACGCACTATCGGAGCAATGGATTTCGATGGCTTTGGTATAGGTGGTTCATTCGATAAGGATGATATTGGCACTGCCGTTGGTTGGGTAGCAGATGAATTGCCAGAAAATAAGCCAAGACATCTTTTGGGTATTGGCGATCCAGCCGACCTTATTCTAGGTATAGAAAATGGCATGGATACATTTGACTGCGTGGCACCGACGAGGATAGCTAGGAATGGTTCGGCTTACTGTAGTTACAGAGGTGACACCTCTGGGAAGATTAATCTGCTAAATGCTCGCTTCGTCACTGATTTCGAACCACTTGACTCAAGTTGCGCCTGCTATACCTGCAAAAATTACTCCAGAAGTTATCTAGCACATCTATTTCGAGCAAAAGAGATGTTGGCGGCAACACTTGTTTCGATTCATAATCTCTATTTTTTGGTCAATCTAGTCAAAGAGGCAAGAAAGGCGATCATTGATGGGAGGTGGGAAGAATTTAAGTTCTTACAGAGGTGACACCTCTGTAAGAACTTAAATCTCTTTCGGCTTATAATCCTCCGGTGCTTTCTTGAGCCACCAGTCCATCTGATCAAGTTTGAGTAAGCCTTCTTGAGACCCGATATATTGTGCCACCGACATAGGATTGATAGGGGCCAGCATCAAGGCTTCGAGCGGTGTCTTGCCGAGTGCCAAAGCACCGACGAACGTTGACGCCCAAGCGTCACCACAGCCAGTCCTCTCGAGAGGTGGCCTTGGATCTGGATAAATAGGCATGTGATAATAATGGTCACCATCATACATGTATGCTCCATTTGGACCGTCAGTAACCAGACACAATTTTGGCCCCAGTCCACTCAACTGCTTCAAAAGTTTCTTCGGGCTTCCTTCTGCGTCAGTCTTATTGCCTATTTTTGCTTCACGAAGTATTCTCTCCGCCTCTTCTAGGTTTACCACGAGGACGTCGGCTCTCTTGTATATAGCTTCGAGTTCGTTGAAACCCATCTTGATCTGCATTGAACCAGGTTGAAAAGCCAATTTTACTTTTGGATTTGAATGAAGATAATCGGTCACCTCTTTGTGATATCCGACATTGGCACCAACTGATGTCAAATATATCCATTTTGTATCTGGTAATTTCGGTAACATGTATTCGTAGGCAACGTGATTGACTAGTATTGTGCGGTCAACATCATACCAAAGAACAAAATGATAATTTGTCGGCTTGCCTTTGTTGACTTTGACATAGGAAATATCGAGATTATTCTTTTGTAATTCAGCTCGACATTCTAGTCCGTTTTGGTCGTCACCAACATTGGAAACAATTGTGGTTTTGAGACCCATTCTGACTAGTGCTACCGAAGCATTGGCAGCATTGCCAACTGCTTTCACTACTTTGGCAAATTCAAAAGGAACTTTGTCTCCAAAACGCAGACAGAGTTCACAGGTGTGATGGTTTACTTTGCAATTTATATGAGCGTCTTTGAGTCGGATGAACGCGTCGGTCGTAATGTCTCCTATGCAAATTATGTCAAAATGTTTGCCGAACATGTGGATATTATATCATGATATTTGTGATAGAATGCTGTTAATTATGAAAACTTTATCGGATTATATTGCTGTTGCAAAAGAAAATAAGATAGCAATTGGACATTTCAACGTTTCTTCCATAGATGGTATTTGGGCAGTGGCAGATGCTGGCAAAGAACTCAATACACCAGTCATTATCGGTGTTTCAGAAGGAGAGAGAGATTTTATTGGAGTAAAACAGGTCGTAGCAATAATAAAAAGCATAAGAGAAGAAAGGGGTCAACCTATTTTTCTTAATGCCGATCACACTTATTCCTTTGAAAGAGTAAAAGAGGCTATCGAAGCTGGCTTTGATTCGGTTATTTATGATGGAGCAGGTATGTCATTTGAAGAAAATTTAGAATCAACCAAAAAATGCGTAGATTATGCCAAAAATTTCAAATCATCGAGTGGAAATAAGATTCTTGTAGAAGCCGAGCTTGGTTTTATTGGCAAGTCATCCAAAATTCTTGATGAAATACCAGTTGGTGCAGTTATTTCGAAAGAGGCCATGACCAAGCCCGAAGATGCAAAACATTTTGTCGATTATACCGGTATAGATTTGCTTGCTCCTGCTATCGGCAATATTCACGGCATCGTTCGTGGTGGTGATCCAGCGCTCAATAATGAGCGAGCCAAGGAAATATGTGATGCAATATCAGTCCCAATTGTCTTACATGGCGCTTCGGGTAACACTTCTTCCGATATTAGAGGTACAATAGAAGCTGGGGCTGTAATAGTCCATGTAAGTACCGAGCTTCGGGTTGCATATAGGGCAGGATTATTGAAATCTTTAACTATTGATCAGGATGAAGTGTCACCTTATAAGTATTTCAAACCGGCTAAGTTGGCTATGCAGAGGGTAGTTGAGGAAAAAATTAAAATCTTTGGTATAATACAATAACTAATATGTCATCAGGAATAGAATTTGAAGAAGATAATTTTAGTAAGAATTATGCACGACCTGCAAATTCTCAACAAAATTATTCATATAACAATTACAATCAATCTCAGCAAGGTGAGAGAGGTCTTACTGGTTGGCTCATGAAGCATGGTTTGGCCAAGTCACCCCAAGGTGCGCAGGTGGTAATGCTCATAATAGTAGTTATCAATATGATCATTACTGGAGTGTTTTTGACATTTTTATTATAAATTATTATTAATTAATTAAAATATTATTATGTTTTTTTCAAGAGTAAATTTACCAAAGTCGACTAGAATCATTTTGGTAGCGGTTATTGTGTCCAATATATTTGTTATCTATGCTGTAGTTTCTGGTTTGGTTTAATAATTACCTAATAAATACGCTATTTACTATTATAATGATTAAGAATTTATTTATTAAACCCCCCAAACTCGTTCGCGGTTTTACCTTGATCGAACTTTTGGTTGTTATTTCGATCATTGGCATGTTGGCGTCGGTGGTGTTGGTCTCATTGCAGGGGGCGAGGAATAAGGCCAAGGAGCTAAAGTTTGTGGCTGGATTGCGAGAGTTACAGAAGGCTATGGAATTATATAGATTGGATAATAATAGATATCCTGGAGGTAATGGTACTGATGGGAATTGGCATACAGGCGTCGGGTGTTCGCAATACTTTGCGCCTCATACTATAGATGAGTTATTTGATGCTAATTTCAAATCTAAATATATGTCTGTATTGCCATCAGAGCTCGTAAGTTGTGGTCTTTATTATGCTGCGATGCAGGGCATTGAAGCTACAGCTTATGCGTGTGCATCGCCAGATACAGGTGTAATACATCCTGACGGTGTTAACAATGCGACTGGTTTGGTAGAACACAGAGGTTATTCTTATCTAATAAGGTTTACAGCTCTGACAGACAGTTTATCAGTAAAAGATTATCCGGTGCTTACGGCTCCCACCAATAGCCCTTGTGGTATGGGTACTTGTATATATAATCCAAATTACACCTCAAAGGAACGATGCATATTGGGTCCAAGGCTGTAATAAAAGTTTACTAATTAACTTTTCTCTAAACGAATCATCCAACAAATTTTATGAAAGCAAATATATTTAACAATAGGGTCAAACTGACGAAAGGATTTACCTTGATTGAACTTTTGGTTGTTATCTCAATCATTGGTATGTTGGCGTCGGTTGTGCTCGTATCCTTGCAGGGGGCAAGGAATAAGGCAAAAGAAATAAAGTTTTTATCTGGTGTAGTACAACTAAAAAGTGCTTTAGAATTATATAGATTAGATAATGGTAGATATCCTGGTGGTCCACTTGCCCCCGGTCAACAGGCCGCTGACGGCAACTGGCATCCATCATCAGATACTTGTCCAAGTGCGACAGTTGGACATAGTCTCGATGAAATTTTTGATGCTAATTTTAAACAAAAATATGTTTCAACATTACCTAGTGAATTAGTTAATTGTGGGCTTTATTATTTAGTTTTCAGTGGTTCTCATAATGGAACTGCAGCGGTTTGTGCTTCTCCGGGTTCTCCAGTAATTCATCCTGATGGTTATGATAAAGCAAATCCAGCTCCTAATTCTTCCTACGCATACATGTTTCAAGTAACAGTAACTAGTGATTTATCTACTACTAATTATCCAGTAGTCGTTTGGCCGGACAATATAAACGCTTTAATTTTTACATATACGCCCAATTATAGCAGTAAGGTCAGGTGTATACTCGGACCAAAATTGTAGTTTATAGTCAATTGTCTTAGTTATATCTTTTTTACGAGTAAATTTACCAAAGTCGAATGGAATCGTTTTGGTAGCAGTGATTGTGTCAAATATATTTGTTATCTATGCAGTAGTTTCTGGTTTGGTTTAATAATTGTCTTATAAATACATCCTGACAGTGTTAATAATGCAACTGGTTTGGCGGAACACAGAGGTTATTCCTATCTAATAAGGTTTGGTTTATTGGTAAAAGATTATCCGGTACTAACAGCTCCCACTAATAGCCCTTGTAGTATGGGTACTTGATTCACTTGTGCTTCAATAGCCCCATCCGGGGCTTTTGACTATTTTATAGTTCCATGTATAATAGCTCGCATGCTGTCATTAGATATAAAAAAGCGTGATATGAAGGTGGGTGCCGATAATGTTCGCAAGTCGGGCTCTATTCCTGCTGTATTCTACGGTCCAAAAGAAACTTCTACTCCTATCGTAGTAGATACCATTCAGTTCAAAAAGACTTGGAAAAAGGCTGGTTCTTCATCAGTTATTATTCTCAAAGACGAGGCCGGCAACGAACACGAGTCTCTCATTCACGAAGTTGACATTCATCCTCTTACCGATGAACCTCGTCATGCAGATTTCTATGTTATCGAAAAGGGTAAGAAAGTTAAGGTTGCTGTTCCTCTAGTATTCGAAGGTGTCTCTCCTGCAGTCAAAGATCTCGCTGGTATCTTGGTGAAAGTTCGTCGCGATCTCGATATCGAAGCTGCTCCCCGTGATTTGCCACAAAATATTATTGTTGATATTTCCAAGCTTGCATTACTTACCGACGTTATCTTGGCAAAAGATCTCCCTGTGCCAGCTGGTGTCGAAATCAAGATCGGTGGAGATGAAGTTATTGCTTCTATCGCTGTTGCAAAAGAAGAAGTCGAAGAAGCTCCAACACCTATCGATGTTTCTGCTATTGAAGTTGAAGCCAAGGGCAAAGAAGCAAAAGAAGGCGAGGTTCCTGCAGAAGCTCCAGCACCAGAAAAGAAATAATATATCCAATTTTAGTCAAAAAACCGCCTCAAAGCGGTTTTTTGATATTTAATATAGATTATAGATGTCTGACATATGCAATATACAGGCGTAAGTACTATCCAGTTTTATTATATATGTTACCATTATGTTGTTACATTAATTATGAATATGTTTAGACAAAATCGCGGATTTACCCTCATCGAACTTTTGGTAGTTATAAGTGTTATTGGTATGCTGGCTTCGATAGTCCTCGTCTCTCTACAGAGCGCCCGAGACAAGGGTCGTATAGCTTCAAGTATTATTTTCTCTACGTCTATGTATCGTAGTTGGGGAGCAGAGGCTTTTGGGGTATGGAATTTTGATGAGACTAGTGGAGCGAATGCTCAAGATTCTGGGCCAAATAGTATCAATCTAATCGCAAACGGTCCATCTTTGAGATCATCGACAAATAAACCGGCTAGCTCGGGTTCATCCTTAGATTATTCTGCTGCTGATTTCGCATTAAATATAAATGATTATTTTAGGTCTAATGATATATATGCCAATAACATTGACCTGGTTAGAGGTGGTGGTTATACAGCCAGTTTATGGATATATGCCCCAAATTCTACTACGCAAGGTAGACCGTTTATTGTTTTTGGATCTAATATTTTGTGGGATATTTTGGCTTATATAAATATTACAAATGTAAATGGTGGTCAGATTCACGTTGGTCCACGATTAAGTGCTTTGACTCCATTTAACTATGCTTTTCCTGTTGGAAAATGGACTCATGTTACTTTTTCTTTTGAGAAAGCTTCCAACCCTGTCAACTCGAAGATACGTCTATACATTGACGGCAAATTATTTGGTACACAGACCGTTACTCCTCAGCCAGCTGATTATATTGCAAAAACAGTTGTTGTTGGACTCAATTGCGATTCGTTGAGTTGTCCAAAAGCCGGATCACATTTTACCGGCTTTATGGACGAACTCGCTATCTACCATAACGTTCTAACCGCTGACGCTATCGAACACATTTACGCTCAAGGTTTGCCAAAACACACTTTAGCTAGTACAAAATAGTTAAAAGTGCTACATATTACAGAGGTGTCACCTCTGTGTTTCTGCTATAATAGACCAATGAAATCTGGTATTTTTTTGTTGGTAATTATTGTTGGAAGTCTGTTGATGTTTGGCTCAGCTGTCCTTAGTCCTGCGCCTGTTTTGGCGCAATCACCTCTTACAGAACAACAAAGAGCCGAATTGCAAAGGGAATTGGCTCAGGTAGAGGCCGAGCAGAAACAGGCTGCTATTGAGCTCGCCAACGCTCAAAATAAGAGTTCATCATTGGCAAGAGATATTTCTGTATTGGATGCCAAGATCCGATCTGCTCAGCTTGCTATCAAAGCAAAAAATATTTTGATTCAAAGTCTTGGCAACGATATTTCAAAAAAGGTAACTATCATAAATGATCTGGAGGAGAGGATAGAAAAAGGTCGTGATACTTTGTCACAAATACTCAGGAAGACCAATGAAGTCGGTGAACTTTCTATACCTGAGCTTATATTATCTACGGATACAATGACACAGCTGGTTACTGATTTGGACCGTTTTGAGTCGGTTCAGGAAAGTCTCCGAGACACATTTGAACAATTAAAGTCAAATAAAGCTTCAACAACTGCAGAAAAAGAAGCTTTGGACAATCGTCGTAATGCAGAATTAGATGCTCGTTACGAGATTCAACAACAACAAAAAAATATTGAGAGTAATCAAGCTGAAAAGAAACAACTTTTATCTCTAAGTAAAGGGGCTGAAAAATCATATACAAAACTCATTGCTGATAAGCAAGCTCGAGCAGCACAGATTCGTTCAGCGTTATTTGCTTTGCGTGATGCAGCTGCTATACCATTCGGTGAGGCTCTACAGTACGCCACTTTAGCTTCGCAGAAGACTGGTGTTAGACCAGCATTTATTTTGGCGGTTATTACTCAAGAATCAAACTTGGGTAGTAATGTTGGTAAATGTTATCTTACCAATTTTCAGACTGGAGCAGGTATAAATGCAAAGTCAGGTAGTCAAGTTTCCAATGTTATGAATCCCAATAGGGATGTTCAGCCTTTCATCAAGATTCTGGACCAAATAGGTGGTGAACCTACAAAACAAGTCGTGTCTTGTCCATTAAGTATTGGTTGGGGAGGCGCGATGGGTCCAGCACAGTTCATTCCTTCAACGTGGATGATTATAAAGGATAAGCTAGCAAATGCGGTAGGTATAAGTGTTATGCCAGATCCTTGGAATCCTGCACACGCCTTCATGGCCTCAGCGATTTATCTTAGCGATCTTGGTGCCGGTGCCAAGACATATACAGCCGAGAGAAACGCTGCATGCAAATACTACTCAGGTCGTGCCTGTGGTCTAGTTAAAGGCAATACCACATATGGAAATAGTGTAGTATCACTTGCTGATAACATCCAGCGCACAATGATCGATCCTTTGCAGGGACTTTAAATTTCAAATCTTAAATCTAAAAAGTAAAATCTGATCGCATTGCGACAAGATTTTAGATTTAAGATTTTAGATTTTAGATTGTAAGTATGACCGGTATAACCATAGGTCTCTTTGCTGTCTTGGTGAGTAAGAATTTGGAAACAGCATCAGTAATATTATCTTTTACAAAATCAACATTTATAGGATTTTGACCGCGTGTTGATTTTTCTATCGTTTCTTTGATGAGTAGTCTCACTTCATGCAGGAGTTCTTGTGATTCACGAAGGTAGACGAAACCACGGGATATAATATCTGGTGACTTCTTTAGTTTGCCGTTAATTGCATTTATAATTCCGAAGACTATAAAGATACCATCCTGTGCCAACATTTGACGATCGCGGATAACTACATCTTGTACATCGCCAACAGAGAAACCGTCGACTAGAACTAGTCCAGATGCAGCCTTTTCTTTGAGTTTGACTATCTTTGCTCCAGCGTTTTGAATCTCGATTATTGAACTATTGTCTGGAATAATAACATCTTCATCCTTTAGACCATTTGCTTCTTTTGCAATTTCGCCGTGGACGCGGAGCATGTAGTGATAACCGTGAAGTGGAATAAAGAATTTTGGATGGATCTTCCTGTGTATCCAAGCCGTTTCATCACGATTGGCGTGTCCTGATGAATGAACATCGGCGATACGATAGTGAATAATTTTTGCACCTTGGCGTGATAGATTATCTTTCAATTTTTGCACAGCTCTTTCATTACCTGGAATAACAGATGAAGAAAGCATGATTGTGTCTCTTGGTGTAATGCGGATTTTGGCATGTGTTTTGTTTGACATTCTCATCATTGCAGCAAACTCATCACCTTGAGCGCCGGTAGCCAAGATAACAATACGATCTGGTGGATAGCTTTCCATTTCGTCACTAGAAATCATGGTTTCATTTTTGGCTTTCATTAGCCCCAAATGTTTGCAGATCTCAATGTTTGATTTCATGCTACGACCTTCGACTACTACTTTTTTGCCATATTTCTCTGCGAAATCGATAATGCGAAGTAGTCTTTCGAGTAGTGATGAGAATGTTGCAATTATCAAACGTCCTTGAGCATTTTTGATAATCTCTTCAATATTTTTGTGAACGACTTTTTCTGGAATAGAGAATCCTGGATTTTCTACGTTGGTTGAGTCAGCCATTAGCAATAGAACATTTTCATTCTTGAAAGCACGATCGTACTCGGCTTCTTCTTCTGCCGTCGGTACTCCATCTACATGATCGAGTTTGAGGTCGCCAGTGTGTACTATAGATCCAAATGGGGTTTGGACAATGATACCCATGGCATCTGGAATAGTGTGGGTAACGGCAAAGAATTTGATCTTGAGTTTTCCCAAGGTTAGAGTTTCTTCTTTTTCTACTACCTTGATATCGAGTTTTGGTACATGCTGGAATTCTTCTTGTCTCTTTTGGATCAAGATAGAAGTGAGTAATCTGGTATATAACGGTGGATTGCCGATACGGGGCATGATATAGGGGATACCGCCGATGTGGTCTAGGTGACCGTGGGTGATCAATACCGCACGAATTTTGCTTTGTCGTTCTTCTAGATAGCGCGTGTTTGGAAGTATGTAATCTATTCCTGGTGTGTTTTCGTCTTTGAATTGAAAACCAATGTCTATAACGACGATGTCATCACCATATTCGATTGCAGTCATATTTCTACCTATTTCTTCGACTCCACCAAGTGGAATGATTCGAATTGAATCTGGAGCCAGAGGAGGAATTATTTCATCGCCCTTTGTGTTGACCAATGGTCGAGCAGGGCTGGGACGTCGTCCACCACCACGCGTTGATTCTTTTCGCATAACATTCATTCTTGCTCCTGCAATATGTTTTAGCATTTCAGGATTTTTGCGCAGACCTTTGCCCAATACAACACGGTGAGTGTTGGTGCTTACACTAGAATCGTTCGGGTTTTTTGTTTGAGGATTATTGTGGTTGATTGAACCGTTGTGATATCCCAAAGCTGGTTTGTGTGGGGAAGAAAAGCGATTTGGTCGCGGTCTATTTGGTTGTGGTTTTGGTTGATTGATCATGTTTATTTAAATATTTTCCAGACTTTTTCTGTATTGATATACCAATCAGTTACAGAGTTCCATCTGTCTTGTGGGTTAGTAATGTTACTTATAATGTTTTTTGATGAAATTGAATCGAGCTTATTATCGATATTAATACTTGTTGGTAAGACGTAAATAAAATTGGGAGAATAGATAAAGATAGCTGGTATATCATTTTGAATAATTTTTTTCAATTCACTATATTTTGCTTGATTTTCGCTTTGATCTTCGTTTGACCGAATGGACTCTAGGATACTATCTGCCTTGCTGTTTGTATACATTGCAACGTTAAGTCCTGGAGCGTTTCTTTGTGATGAGTGCCAAAATGCATATAGGTCGCGGTCTTTGCCTATGAGTTGTCCAAAGAGCAGGGCGTCATATTTTCGAGGTCGAATAATGTTTTGATAGAGCTCCGATGGATCAAATATCTTTACTTCGACTTTAGCTCCAATTTTTGCCCATGATTCGTTGAGTAGTTGAGCAGTCTGTTTCAAATCAGGTGCATCAGCTGTTATAAGTTCAAAGCTTAGAATCTGTAGTAAATTTTTTGGACCTTTCTTTTCATAAATACCTGTTGTCTTATTTTTGACCCAACCACTTTTTTCCAAAAGTGAAATTGCTAACTCGATATTTTGCTCTTTTTTTATAGATATGTTTGATTCAGAAGGTAAAGGACTATCAATAACTATTCCATAACCGTCTAATGCGGAGTTTATAATTTGTCGTCTGTCTATTGCCAAATCAAGTGCCTGCCTCACTGCTTTTTCGGCAAGTATTGGATTGCTGTTTTGATTGAAAAATACTCCAAATATTCTTGGTAATGGGGTAGAAATAATATTATATTTTTCATCGCTAATATCGCTACTAATATTTTTTATTTTTTGAGATGAAATTGAGGCCAAACTATCAATGTTACCTTTTTCCAATGCCGCAAAGGCTTTGTCCTCGTCTGAAAAGAATTGTATAACAATATTATCTATATATGCACGTCTGCCATAATATTTGCTTGAAGCAATGAGTCTATATTGCAATGGAATGCCGTCTTTATCTTTTATGAGTGATTTTATCTCGTACGGGCCAGAACCTATCGGTTTTATGTTGTAATCACTAAAGACAAATTGTTCATCGCTTATATTGTTCCAAATATGTTTTGGTAATATCCCTAACGTTGTATTTGTAATAAATGGACTATATGCTTGCTTCAAGATAAATTGAATTTCGGTTGGTGATATTACATTTACGCTTACATTATTCCAATCTGCCCTGCGAGGACTTTTTATTGCAACATTTTGGACTTTCTGAATTGTGAAGGCTATATCAGCTGTTGTAAGTTCGCTACCGTCGTGAAAAAAGACATTGGGTTTAATTTTGAATGTATATGTCAGACCATCGTCAGATATTTTGTATGATTCCGCTATATCAGTAACCAGATCGTTGTTAGAATATTTCATTAAACCAGAATAAACTAAAGTCGAAATATCTCTATCCACATCAGTTATTGCAACAACCGGATTGATCATGTGGGGTAGACCGATCATACCTTCTCGTAGTTCTCCGCCGTTTGCTGGTATGGTTATCATGAATAAATTACTGACTTGTATTGTCATGAGTAAAGCTGTAAGTCCAGCAATAAATACAAAGACACCAAAGATAGTCTTTTCTGTTACTGAAAAGTGTCGGATGTAATTCATTATTATTGATCCATTTTTGAGACGGAACTCTTTTTGTATTTCGTAATTATTCACGTTTAATAGACTGTTCTAATACAATAAAATAATATTATTTTATTGTTTTATCTTAAATGAGATTGATAAGGGCAGAAATGGCGAATAGTATAGCAATAACAATGGTTGTATTGAATAGGACTTTTTCGAATCCTCGCCTTGTATGGAATGCAGAACTGAAGTTATCACTACCGCCAAATGCTCCACCGACTTGTGCGCCAGTCTTTTGGATCAGTACTATAGCCGTCAGAACAACTGACAGAACGATCTGAATATATGGAAGGAGTGACCTCATTGGTTGCTAATATAGCATATTCTATTTTTTCTGCAATATACGTACTGATCTAAGTAGTGTTTGTCTTGTGTTAGTTATTTTTACTATTCATTGAGCTCATTTGCTCTAATATCCATATTAAAGTCTCATAAATTGAAGCAACTTGCATCTTTGTGCTTGCTTGAGGTGAATTGCTTGGGCTAGGAGTTGCGGTGCTATTGCTTGGGGTTGGAGTAGGGGATGGTGATGATGTTGTATTTGAAATGACGACATATATTGGGTTTGAAGTAGTGGTGTTGCCAGCAAGATCTCGCACTACTGCAGTTAGGGTGTGATTACCATTTTTTACTCCAATAGTATTCCAGCTACCAGAATATGGAACGGTTGTTAATTCTTGACCCAGATTGATATTATCAAGTTTGAATTGGACTCCGAATATTCCGCTTGTAGTCCGTCCTTGAATAATTGGATCTTGGGCGGTAGCCGAGAGTGTAACTGTACCACCTATTGTGGAATTGTTGGTCGGTGATGTTATGGATATTGTAGGGGCTGTGGTGTCAGGCAGAGGTGATATAGGTGTGCCTGTAGGAGTAGGGGTTGGGGTAGAAGTTGGTGCGGGGGTAGATGATGGGGTCACAGTAGATGTTGGTGTTGGATTTGGAACTGTATTTGTTGGTGTCGGAGTTGCAGTAAATGTAGGTTTTGGGGTCACAGTAGATGTAGGTGAAGGGCTTGCAGTTGAAGCAGTATTTGGTTTTGGTGTGCTTGTAGATGAATTAATTGATGTTGGTGTTGAGACTCCAGAACTCGATCCGCCCGATCCTCCTGAAGATCGACGAAATGTTGGTGTAGAACTGGCCAACGACGAAGTTGAAAGTTCAGATTGACTGATTCCATCGGAAGGTACTTGTTCCATTGAAGCTTTTTTTAATGCTGAAATGATTCCGGGTTCTGGTGTTGGTGCTGTATCGATCATTATTAGATCACCGGTTGCCTCTTTGACTGATGAAAATGTAAACTTGATACCAGAAACAATTTTATTGAATATACTTTTTGCAAAATTTGTAATTGTAACTTCCTGATACTGACTATGATCGACTGTAACAATATTATTAGGAGTTTGACCTCGTGCTATATCTGCACCTATGAGCAATGAAAAAACAAGCGATGTAATGATTAATTTAGTTATTTTCATGAATATATAGTATTGGTCTCGATCAGCATCTATTGTATGTTAATTATACAATGATGTCGCTATATATACTTAGCTTATGTGGATAATATAACCGCTCTTCACAAAGATATTTTTATGTATATAATAGCTTTTACGAGTTCTATTACTAATACTTAATCATTAAATAAAATGAAAGACATAAGCAAGAAAATCATACCACTACAAGACCGAGTCCTCATTAAAGAAGATGGTGAAAGTAAAGAAAAAAAGACTTTATCCGGTATCATCATACCTGTCACTGTAAATGAAGATAAGGGTAGCAAAAGGGGTACCGTTATCGCTGTTGGTGAAGGAAGAATTGAAGATGGGGTAATAATAAAACCACGCGTAAAAGCTGGCGACATTGTATTATTCCAATGGGGCGACAAAATAAAGCATGAAGATACCGAATATTACCTAGTTCGCGAAAGCGAGATTTTAGCAATTCTTAAAGTCTAAATTATTTTACCTATTACCTCTAACCTTTTACCTATAATTTATTACCTCTAACCAACCAATAATCCTATGTCAAAAAAAATCCTATACAATGAAGAAGCAAGAAAGGCTCTCAAAAACGGCATTGATGCTGTAGCAAATGTCGTGAAGATCACTATCGGTCCACGTGGACGAAATGTAGTCTTGGACAAAGGCTATGGTTCACCAACTATTACCAACGATGGCGTCTCTATCGCGAAAGACATCACCCTCAAAGATAAATTTGAAAACCTTGGTGCAGAAATGGCAAAAGAGGTTGCCTCAAAGACCAACGATATAGCCGGTGACGGTACAACGACAGCAACTATTTTGATCCAGTCTATTGTAAATGAAGGTATTCGTGAGACCAATATTGGCGTAAATGCTATGGGTTTGCGTTCAGGTATCGAATCTGCCTCAAAGGATGTAGTTACAGCCCTCAAGAAGATCGCTACACCAATCAAGACTGACGAAGAAATCAAACAAGTAGCAACTATATCTGCTGAGTCATCGGAATTAGGTACTATTATTGCAGATACAATAAAGAAGGTTGGCAAAGATGGCGTTGTTACAGTAGAAGAATCCCAGTCTACCGATCTCGAGTCAGAGATAGTCGAAGGTATCCAATTTGATAAAGGTTACATATCATCATATATGATAACCAATTCGGAAAGGATGGAAGCTGAGTTCAATGATCCCGCAATACTCCTTACCGACAAAAAAATTTCAACAATAAAAGAAATATTACCTCTACTTGAACAGCTAGCTAAAACTGGTAAAAAAGACTTGGTAATAATTGCTGATGATGTTGATGGGGAAGCTTTGGCAACTTTTGTTGTAAATAAACTTCGTGGCACATTCAATGTTTTGGCCATAAAAGCACCTGGTTACGGTGATAATAAGAAAGACATGCTTGCGGACATCGCAGTTACCATAGGAGCAACAGTTGTCACTGAGGACGTCGGTATCAAGTTCGAAAATGCCGATTTGTCAGTACTTGGTAAAGCTCGCAAAGTAATATCAACAAAAGATGTTACAGTTATTGTTGGAGGAAAAGGTAAGAAAAGTGAAATAGAATCACGAATTGGTCAGCTCAAAAAACAACGAGATGCTTCAGAGTCAAAGTATGACAAAGAAAAGCTAGAACAACGAATTGCAAAATTATCTGGCGGGGTTGCAGTTATTAGAGTTGGTGCTGCAACTGAGACTGAGATGAAATATTTGAAACTCAAGATTGAAGATGCGGTAAATGCTACCAAAGCTGCAATTGAGGAAGGTATTGTTCCTGGTGGAGGTGTGGCACTTATTAGGGCAGGTCATGAAGTAGAAAAGAGCCTTCTAACAAAAAAGAATTTGAGCAAGGAACAAGAATCTGGATATAGAATTGTCATTCGAGCCCTATCTGCTCCCGCAAGACAGATTGCAATCAATGCTGGTAAAGATGACGGTTCGGTTATTGTTGATAAAATAAAAAACGGTAAGGGGAATATTGGCTACGATGCTCTCAAAGATGTTATGGTAGATGATATGATAAAGGCAGGTATAGTTGATCCAGTCAAAGTCACTCGTCTGGGTGTAGAGAATGCTTGTTCAGTTGCAGCGATACTTCTGACTACAGAAGCAGCAATAGCAGACGAACCAGAAGATAAAAAGCAAAATATGCAAAGTTCTGGCCAGGATATGTCTTATTAAATCTTACAATGTCAAAATTTTTCCAAGGTTTAGTTATCGTTATAGCTCTAGTAATACTAGGCATGGTTGGTTATACATCATATGACTATATAAAAGAGAAAAATTCATTAAGATTTACACCTATAGTAGTAGATATAGCAACCTCCACACCTACAGCAAATATATTGTCAGTTGCTACTTCTTCAGTTGAAACTAGTAAATGGAAAACATACAAAAATGATGAACTCGGATATAGTGTAAAGTATCCTGAAGATTTGATTGTAAATTATGATGAATCAAAACTGATCTTAGTGTTTCCTTCGAAAAATTATTTTCACTGGCCATTGCTTGATGATGTAAAATTAACAATTGTTGCAACATCTACATGTGTTGCAAAAAATGCTTCAACCACAGAGTTTTCTATTAATGATCGATTGTATCGGGTTGATTCAAATATAAATGATGCTGCAATGGGTTCTAGGTGGCATGAAACAGTGTATTCTATCGAAAAAGAAGGAACTTGTTATCAGATAATCGCCTCCATCCGTGGTACAAATGGTGCTGGTTTTTATGTTGATGATCAAGTCTTGATAAAGAAATACGATAATCAGCATGATATAGATTCTTCGCTAGTTAACGGAATAATCTGGGCCGTTCTAGGTACTTTTGAGAAATTAAAGATACCAGAAGGTCAGATTGAGGGTTGATAGATAATTTATTTGGAGATTTGCTACAACTATGGTAGATTTTATTAGAACCTTAATAAGGCTCTATTTATATTAATTAATTTATAAACTATGAAGAAAACAACTTTGTGGTCTCTTATTGTCCTAATTATTATCGTTGTTGGGATAATTATATTCGGTAAAGGATCATCGACGAATACAGCAAACAATACAACAACACCAGGAGCTGAAGTTAGCTCATCTCCGGTTCCAGTCATTGAAACAAGTAAGGTCTCATCCAAGACCACTAAGTTCGAGAATGCAGAACTAGGTTTTGCAGTAAACTATCCCACTTTGTGGCAGGCAGAAAATACAGACCGTGGTGTTAGGTTTATAATCCCAATAGATAAGGATCAAGTCTCGACCATGGCTACGCTTCAAGCCGAAGTAACCGTCTATCCATCCAAATGTGCATTTCCTGCAGTTGTTACTATAAAAGATAGAGAAACAATCAAGATTGGTGATCTAACTGCGAACATGATATCTATGTCCAATACAGTTCAAGGTCGTGCATATTTCAATCGAATGTATTCAATACAAAAGGAAAGTATTTGTTACATGTTTACATTTACCTCAGTCGCTCTTTCTGCTGAAAGCAAAGGTTTGACAGGATCAAATATTACTCAAGCTCAAAATAATAACAAAGCAATCGTAAGTACATCTGATACCGAATTCAATAACATGGTCAAATCTTTTGTTTTTGTAGCATCAAAAGCTGGCCAAGATGAAACAAAGGTTGCTCCTGTAAAGAAATAATATGAAGAAAACAACAATTATAATATTAGCGATTGTAGTCATTCTGGCTGTCTATGTCATAGGTTCATACAATAGCCTAGTTACACTAAATGTCGCTGCTGATGCTCAATGGCAACAAGTTGAGACTCAATACCAAAGACGTTTTGATCTTATTCCAAATTTGGTCGAATCTGTAAAGGGTATAATGAAACAAGAGCAGGAAGTATTTACCGCTATTGCAGATGCGCGCACCAGATATTCTGGAGCAAGTACCGCAAATGAAAAAGCTCTAGCCGCTGGTCAAGTAGAAAGCGCCCTAGGAAGATTGCTAGTTATTACAGAAAATTATCCTCAACTCAAATCTTCAGAGACAGTACAGTCACTCATGTCCCAATTGGAGGGAACCGAAAATCGCGTCAGTACAGAGAGAATGAGATTTAACAAAAATGTAGAAGCATACAATCTCAAAGTAATGCGTTTCCCAAGCTCAGTTATTGCATCATTATTTGGTTTTGACAATCGCGCATATTTTGAAGCTGTAGAAGAGGCTGCAAATGCTCCTGAAGTTAAGTTCTAAAGATAAGAGAGCAAGAGAATATGAAGAAATTACTTCTTATATTTATATTTCTGATTATTCCTGTATTTATTTTTGCTTACACAAGCCCTGGTAAACCACAGGGCTTTGTAAGTGACTTTGCAAATATAATCGACGCATCGACGAGGCAAAGTTTAGAAAATAAATTGCTTGATCTAAATAATACAAAAACAGCAGAAATTGCTGTTGTTACAGTCCCTGATCTGGGAGATGAAAGTATAGAAACATACGCGGTAAAACTTTTTGAAGAATGGGGAATTGGTAAGAAAGGCGTAGATAATGGATTACTTCTTCTCGTGGCTCCAAAGGAAAGGGAGGTAAAGATTGAAGTTGGCTATGGTATGGAGAGTGTTGTTACTGATCTTCTTGCAAATCAAGTAATTCAAAAAGTAATTATTCCAGAATTCAAAGCTGACAATTATTCTCGTGGCATACAGGGTGGTGTAGATTCTTTGGTTGCCATAATAAATAATACCGATGATACCTCTATAATAGCCGATGCTCCCAAATCTGATTTTGGCGGTATAAATTTTGAATTTTTTGTTTTTATATTTTTCCTGTTTGTCAGTATCTTTAGTCGCATCCTTAGCAAATCAAAGTCTTGGTGGATGGGTGGGATTATTGGTGCTGGTATTGGTGTGATCGTTAGTTTGTTTATTGGTTTTATTTACTCGGGACTAATCTCGATAATTGTCCTTACTTTGTTAGGATTACTATTCGATTTCGTTGTCTCCAAGGGTGGTCCTCATGCAGGAGGTTTTTGGGGTGGTGGAGGGTTTGGTGGAGGACATGGAGGTGGGGGATTCGGCGGATTCGGTGGTGGCTTTTCTGGAGGTGGTGGAGCGAGTGGAAGGTGGTAGGTTGCAATCTTAAATCTTAAAATTAAAATCTCAAATCTGGAATCGCAAGTGTTCAGATCACAGATGTCTGACATCTGTAAAAATTGCTCAAGTCTCAAATCTAGTTTAAGATGTTATATCTATAGTAAGTGGAGGGTTCGCATAGCGGTCTAGTGCGCACGCTTGGAAAGCGTGTGTGGGGCA
>CAZNUY010000008.1:0-27430 GCA_964576745.1 uncultured Candidatus Saccharibacteria bacterium
CGCCCCCTTTCCTATTGGAGCCGATGTCCGGGATTGAACCGGAGACCTCGCCATTACCAATGGCGTGCTCTACCAACTGAGCTACATCGGCAAATTACTTTTGTTGTAACTGATAATTTGTATGACCCAACGCATCATACCTACCAAAACAGCTACATCGGCAAAATATTAACCTTTCAAAAAACGCGAACGTCCAATAACAATAGTCTATTTATCAAATATTTTCAATCATTTCGCAGATAAGTCTTTTGAGTTTAATATTGCTGAAAATCAGAATTTCATATCATCAGACACTCTACCTTTTCTCACTTCTAATAATTAACCTCAAAATTTCTACAAAACTTTTACGACCGATTTTGTTGCGTCTTTTCATGTAAACCTTATTTACAATAATCGAGACCAACACAGTTATAGCAGTCACAAAAATAGCATAAATGACTTTTGACCAAACATCCCCTACCTTGTCGAACAATTCCTGAGCGATCAACTTTAAAACCTGATCCCATGCGACAGCGGTAATTATTCCCAAAGCCGCAATGAACAAAAAAATCAACTTTTCGATAAAATCGCTGTGGATATTATCTAATTCATATTCCTTCAATAAACCATCCAGTTTATCCAAATTGTTCTCTGTACTCTCTTTTGTAAAATCTTTAATTGTATCCAAACTTTCTTCAATTTTCATTAGCTAATTATACTACATTTTTTTGCGCGGTCGACGGGACTCGAACCCGCAACCTCTCCCGTGACAGGGGAGTGCTACTAACCAATTGAGCTACGACCGCAATTTTATATATTTATTAAAAACAACTTTTTTCCTCTCAAGAAAAAGGCTATTTTTAGATACAAGATGATTATACATGAAATCATATAATTTCAAAGAGTCATTTACGCTATAAACCAATCGATAAAAATTACCTTTTCCTTTACTAAATACCCCCTTCAGTATCATATGCAATCTCAATCTACGTCGAAGTTCTAGTATAAATAGTCTGGAACAAGAAGTAAATGTTACCCTAAGTGATAATGTTGTTTTTGCCCTATTTTTATGAGTGAAACCAGACCAGACATTTCCATCACCATCAAAATATCCTCGCACAAAATCTCTTAGCAAATCAGCTGGAACATTCGGAATAACCATATTGTAGGTTTTATTACTCGTAAATCCTAAACCTTTCAGATCATCACACATCTCCTTACTCCCTATCTGTAAACGATACAATTTCTTATCACTGTTTTTGGGGGATCTTACGCCTATTTTATGATTGGACTCTACGGTACTTTTGATCTTATTCAATAAATCAAGATCAGTTATCTGTATGCTCCAAAAACATCCTCCCCTTTTATTTTTAGTAACATATCCATCCGCAGCAAAAAATCCAAGTACATAAGCCATATCCTCATTCCATTTCTTGAAAAAATCACTATTTACTTTCCTTAAAATTGGCATGTAAATACAAGCATCTTTTGATGCAACTGATAATTATTTATAATGTGTCGGCGGAAGGACTTGCACCTTCGACCTTGGGCTTATGAGTCCCACGCTCTAACTACCTGAGCTACGCCGACATAATTACCCTATCTCATCACCCCCATACAATAAACGAAAAAGGCAAACTGTGCAAATCTACCATTGCATTAATAATCCATTTATGGCAGAATAATAGCGGTTAATAAATAATGCTCTAAACAAAGCGTTTGGCATATATTTAACCAAAATATCGCGGGGTAGAGCAGCCCGGTAGCTCGTCAGGCTCATAACCTGAAGATCGTCGGTTCGAATCCGACCCCCGCAACAAGTGATCAGTACTCAAACTTAGCGATGTTTCTACACAGTTAGCGTAAGCTCAGTTTATCTAGAGCTCCGTCCTAGATGTAATAAAACTCCTCGAACACCTTCCTGTACATAGCTATTACGTTTTTTGCTTCGTGATGATTGAGGTTAAAACTAGATCCTTCATGTGCAATCTGATTTCTGACTTTGTGAGCCTCCCAAGCTTCGTTCAAAGAAGCCATGTCCCCTTTTGCAACTCTTTTTAATTTTTCACCAATACTTTCACCTCGATAACCCAACCGATCCAATAAATCATCCAAAATTATATCCGCCTCCAATATCGCCTGTTTCCAGTCATTAGGATTATCTGAATTGATATGATTTGTTGCACTTTTCCAGCGCTGAGCCAAAGCCGCATCACCTGTTTTGGTTGTTTCAAAACCCTCTTGGACCTTTGCCTCGTATATTTCTTCTTCCTTTTTTCTAATTACCTTGAGTTTTTCGACACAATAGATAATTCCAATAAAAAAAGCCAATGACAGTGCTAGTGATAGACCCGCCAAAACTCCAAAAAGATTCTTTATTAGATCTACTGAACCTGGTACAAGATCATTAAGCCAGCCCAATCCAATTGACAACCATGCAAACAAATCTGGAGAGTATTGACTTAATTGAATATTTTCAACTTCCATTGTTACATTATATCGCAATCAACCACCTACGCATACCCCTTATTAACTCATACTTGACCTCTTTATTAAAAATTATTACCCAGCATTTTCAAGATCCTTACCCACTTCAAACAATACATCCTCTTGACCAAGTCGAGCAGTTAACTGGATACCGACCGGAAGATCAACTTTACCCACCCTAGAGACTCCAGATGGTATAGAGATAGCGGGCATACCTGTCAAATTTGCGGTCACAGTAAAGATGTCTTCCAGATACATAGACACGGGATCATTATTTTTTTCTCCTATTTTGAAGGCTGTTGACGGTGTTGTCGGGGTCGCGATGATATCTACTGTCTCAAATGCTTTTTCGAAATCATCAGTAATCATTCTTCTCACTGCATTTGCTCGGTTATAGTAAGCGTCATAGTAACCAGAAGATAAAACATAAGTTCCAAGCAAGATACGACGGATAACTTCCCTGCCAAGTCCTTTTCTCCTTGTTTGAAAATAATCATCTATGCCATTTTTACCATCGACATGTAAACCAAATCTCATACCATCATATCTTGCCATATTTGATGACACTTCTGCGGGCATGAGAACGTAGTAAACCATGAGTGCATAAGAGATGTTCGGTAAATTTACTTCCTTTATTGTATAACCGGCTTTTTTGTACTTATCCAAAGCACTTTCAAATGCTTTGAGTGTATCTGCGCTTATACCATCGCCTCTAAGAAAGTGTCGTGGTACACCGATAACCGGCTTTTGTTTTGCGACTCTTTGTTTGTAAGTATCTATATCAATAGTTGTTCCATCATGCAAATCCTTTCCGGCAATTGCTCGATAGACAATCTCTGCATCTTCAACATTCTTTGCAATAGGACCAATCTGATCTAATGATGAACCCATAGCCATTACGCCATAACGAGAAACTCGACCGTAAGTCGGTTTTAACCCTACGACACCACAAAAACTAGCAGGCTGTCTGATTGAACCACCCGTATCTGAACCAAGAGCAAACAAAGCACCGTTCATGGCGACAGCTGCGGCCGAACCTCCAGAAGATCCACCAGCCACACGCTCTAGGTCAAGAGGATTCTTGGTTACTCCATATGCAGAGTTCTCTGTTGAACCACCCATTGCAAATTCGTCCATATTTGTTCGGCCAATAAATACAACTCCTTCATTCTTGAGCCTTGAGATAACAGTTGCATCATAAGTAGCATGATAGTTCTCCAAAATTTTTGATGATGAACTAGCTATTTTACCCATAATCAAAATATTGTCTTTTATTGCACACGGAATACCAGTCAACAAACCAGCCTTGCCGGATTTTATTATTTCATCAGCCTTTTTTGCATTTTCTATAGCATCATCATAAATTTCCAGATATGCATTGATGTCTGTGTTCGTTCTTTTTATTTCATCCAAGTATGCTTGAGTAAGTTCAACAGCAGTAAAATCGCCCCTTACCATTGCTTCGTGGGCTTTTCTTATTGTTAGATCTTTGAGATTAATTTTCATGCTGTTATTGTTCAATTATCTTTTTTACAGCAATAAAATCACCAACTCTATCTGGAGCCTCTTTTAGGATTGCATCGCGATATATATCATAATTATTTTGATCCTGAGTCAACACACTATCCTCTCTCATTACATTCTTAACTGCCCCAACCCTACCTTCTGCATCGAGAGAGACGTCGACTTTTTTTAACTGATCAACATATCCAAGAATACCATCAAACTCCTTGAGCAAGGACTTTTTATCATCATCTGACAGATGAATTCGTGCCAAATTGGCCAAATGTTCCAATTCTTCCATTTTTATCATTTTTGGATTCTAGCATTTTATCGGCTGTTAGCAAAATGTCGTTTGGATGTGATTTACAAAATTTCAGACAATAAATTTTATCCAAAAAATACTAAAACTTACATATAACTTAATTTAACATATCCAAAAACTCCTTTTCAGAAATAATTTTGACCCCAAGATCGTTGGCTTTATCTAGTTTTGATCCAGCCTCATCACCAGCAACAACATACGACGTTTTCTTTGATACAGAACTGGAAACTTCACCACCATTCTTCCTTACCAATTCTTGAGCTTTATCACGATCCAAAGTCTGGAGCGAACCAGTAAAGACAAAGCTTTTGCCATCAAATTTGAGTGTTGTACTTTTTTCTTCTGTGATTATTGACACGTGTTTCAATAAATTTTTTACTAATTTTATATTTTGACTTTCATGGAACCAATCAAACATAGACTTGGCCACGACTTCACCAACACCATAAATGGCGAGAAAATCAGCAACATCTGCACGCATTATTTTCTCAATATCACCACCAAAATGTCGAGATACGTCATAGGCGGTTTCTTCACCAACTTGAGGTATTGAGAGGGCGGAGACAAATCGAGGCAAAATTATCTTTCTAGATTTTTCAATTGCTAAAATTAGATTGTCGGCTGATTTTTCTGCAAATCTAGGCAAATTCAAAAGATCTTCACGTCTAATCCTAAAAATATCATCAAATGTCGAGATGAGACCAGCATCAATGAGCTGATTTAAGATCTGCGGACCCAAACCATCAATATTGAAACATTTCCTAGAAGTAAAATAGTGGAATTTTCTCTTTTGTTGCTCATAAGAATCCTTTGAAACACATCTCCAAGCGGATTCGCCTGCTACACGCTCGATCTTACCGTCACCTCCGCAAGCTGGAATATGACTTGGCCAAATAAAAGGCTTTTCCTTACCCGTTCTCATCTCTGTTACGACTTTTACTATATCCGGTATTACATCACCTGCCTTTTGAATAACTACAGTATCACCAATTCGCAAATCCAATCTTTTAATCTCATCTTCATTATGCAAAGTTGCCCTTGCTACAGTAGAACCAGCGACAAACACCGGCCTTAGGATAGCTACTGGTGTAATCACCCCCGTTCTCCCTACTTGAAAATTGATATCCTCCAAAGTTGTCGTCACTTGCTCTGCTGGAAACTTGTATGCCACTCCCCAACGCGGTGACTTGCCTGTGTATCCCAAAACATCTTGAATCTTCTTTGAATTTATTTTTATTACAATACCATCTAATTCATAATCTAAACTGTGTCTTTTTTTGGTCCATTTTTCATAAAATTTTTGAATGTCATTTATATTGTCAAAAACCTCATGATATGGATTTACTTGAAATCCCAACTCCGCCAATTTTTGAAGTTCATCATCCTGAGACTCAAGCACACCTCCAGCCAACTCTTCTACATCATAAATGAAAGATTCGAGTTTGCGTGAAGCTGTAATTTTTGGATCGAGTTGTCGAAGAGAGCCTGCAGCAAGGTTACGAGAATTTGCATAGAGAGCCTCACCACTGACCTGTCTTTCTTTATTGATTTTTTCCAATTCCTTTTTACCTATCCAGACTTCGCCAACAGCAATAATATCTGTCTTACTATCTTTGAGCTTCAATGGAACACTTGAAATAGTTTTTACATTTGATGTTACATCCTCGCCAACTTCTCCGTCTCCACGGGTAGCAGAGTTGACCAAAATTCCATTTTTGTATGTCAAAATAACCTTTAGACCATCTATTTTCAATTCGCAACAATATTGAACTTTCTCTTCTGCTATGCCACCTTTCTCCATGAAGTTATGAACTTTTTCATCCCATTTTTTAAGCTCTTCAAAATCAAAAACATCATCAAAAGACCATTGTCTATTTTTGTGTTTTATTTTTACAAATTCTTGCAGAGGCTCTCCACCCACTCGATCAAGACTATCATTGTCAACCAAATCTGGATGCTCATTTTTTAATGATGTTAGTTCCCTAACTAAAGAATCGTATGCTTCATCAGAGATCTCTGGCTTATCAAAAGTATGATAAAGGCGACGATGGTGTTCTATCGTCTCTTTTAACAACTTTATACGCTTTTCTAACTCATTTTTATCCTTAGACATAATCTAAGAATACCACAAAGTTCAAAAGTTTTAATCTTATAGACTTAGTCACTCCAAACAGTAAGACGAATTGCTCTTTCGACAGTACGCGGATTGTTCTTACCAGGTGTACACGGAGCACTAAATTGATCGTTATATCCCCTAGATTCTATGATTGTTTTATGTTTTCCTGATGTTATATCATACCCATCAGTTATACTTACTAATGCACATGTATCATTTCTAAAATCAAAACCAAGTGGTGTTGACGTTGTATGTATCTTGTATACGGTACCACCAACATCGCCATTTCTCATATTATGAGAAGGGTCGCCAGCTCCTGGCACCTCAACATAAGATCCTGTAACGATACCACCATTACAATACACAGAAGTACCGCCACCTTCTGTGCTAGTACTTAATCTATCATTCCAGACCGAACTTATTACACACTGCATAGCACTATCAGCTGCATATATGGCCATAGTAGAATCTCGACTTACAGATGACAAGATAAATTGTTTGCGACTAACAGACAAAATAAATGCTGCAATGGACAAAACCACTGATGCTACTATTATCGAAAATAGTAATGTGTAACCACTCTTAATTCGATTTTTATATGACTTATCTTTCATAATGTGTAAGTGTTTGAACCAATTCAATTGAACCATTTTGGGTACCCGTATTCCAAGTCACATTAACTACAGCCAATACTTCATCCTGATTATTACTTTGAATACTAAAATAAAAATCTCTTGTAAAACTCGAATATTCTTGAGTTAAAGGTAAATAATCATCAAAAGAACAATGGTTGTTTACACGGCAATCTGAAAATTCAGATCTTACCGCAGTCTCAAACTCAGTTCCTGGTACCCAATCTCCCCAAGCCTTATTATCTTTTACATTATTGAGATATTCCAAACCCTCTTGTGCCAAGTTTATAGCAACTGACTGATTTTTTGCATCCAAAGCCGAAGTGAAACCTTTACTTGCAACCGTGAGCGGACCCGCTATAGCAATCATAAGTATAGTAATAGCTACCAATGTTTCAATGAGGGTAAATGCCTTGTTATTTTGTCTTTTTGAAATTATCATATTAATCTTTTATTCTCTGAGAAATCATTGTTCTGACACTAAAATTGACTTTCTCATTTTCCTTCTTGCCAGCATATCCTGTTAACTGAATCGAGAAACGAGAATATCCATTGCTACCGGGTTGATTGTCGAACTGAATACCTGTTATTGTTACGTTATTATTATCAACCAATGGTAAAGAATCACTCATTCTTATCGGATCATCACATTTATTTTGTTGTGACTTACTTATAGACCAATTACCATTACCTGGTGGATCTTGTTTTATCCAATAACCGTAAACTAAGTTACAACCATTAATATCAAGATTTGAAGATGTGAATAATATACCCTTATCACCGCTATTATTATCACATTCACGAAATGCCAAATCTAAACGATTTCCATTGTATACCGCCCCATTAGCACAGTGATAAGTAGAACCAACTCTCATCTCACGAGACATAGATTCAAGTATGTAATTTATATTGTTAGTTGCCGCCTGGAGAGATTGTGCTTGTCTATTCAAAGAAGAAATACGCACCAAAGAACCAACCGCAATGACAGCGACAATAGTGAAAATGCCCATTGATACAATCATTTCCAAAAGCGTAAACCCTTTATTATTTTGTAACTTATTATTGCTCATGTTTATGATTACTCTTCAATCGCTATCTGCCCAGAACTATTCACCTTAACAGTTTTGATCACGTTATTTGCAGCCTTCATCTCTATTTTGACAAACTTATATGTATTGCATTTATATTCAGTATTATACGTCGCACAAATTATAGCTTCTGGATTCGGTCTTTGAAAGATTATCCCAACATTACTCGCTTCAACATAGTCGTTTGCATCAGTTGAACTTATAAGCAAACGATTGAATGTTGCACCGTGTTTGAGTTTATAGCTCTTTTCCGCAACTCTTAGCAAATAATTATCACTTTTACTATATGAAGCCAAAGCAAAATCTACGCCACCAGTACCCTGTGGAAAATACGCTCCGTACGCCTTGTTAAATGAGCCGCCACCTTCATTATATTTGACACTGATACCGTAGCTCTGCGCCTCCCTAATGGTGATCGCAATATCATAAGCCAAATTTTTGAAAAGTGTACCTGAGTAGAAATCATTGTATCTTGCCATAACCAAAGCAGTCATAAAAACAAATATGGATATAGTTATCAAAAGTTCTATCAAAGTAAAACCTGACAATTTTGATTTGAAATTTTCGCCCTTTCTGGGATTGTCAAAACGGTTGTTCATCATATCTATTATAGCTTACTATCCTAAAACAAAGAAAAGACCATCTCCTTTAATAAACCGAAATCAATAACTTGAACCTTGTACAACAAGACAACATACATGCCTATTATGAGATATGGACCAAAAGGTATCTCGGTCCTGGGCTTTATTGAATGTTTGGTTATAAGTAGCCACGTAATCGAGATGATAGCTGCAATCCAAAATGCCAAAACTATCGAGTTTGCACCAGCACCAAGTCCCAAAAGCCAACCAATACCGAGTACAAGCTTTGCATCACCAAAACCCATCCATGTTCCCTTGGATACATACCAAATAAGAGCAAATGGCAATGCCAACAACGGTCCAGCCAGTAAATGACTCCAACTTGGTATTGAAAACCAAGTCAAATTGCCAATGAACATGCTCAAAAATGCCAAAGCAATAAACGAAAAGACAAATGGATCTGGAATAATCTTATGCTTGATATCGTAAACTGATATGACAATCAAAATACAAGTAATTATGAGGTACAAGGCAGTTTGGAAAAATTCCATTGGTGTCACAGGTACAACGGTCATATAAATCAATACAAATAAAAATCCAGTCAGACCCTCAACCAATGGATATTGCCAAGAAATTTTTGTTTTGCATTTACTACAACGACCACCAAGGAAGATGTAACTAAATACTGGAAAAAGCTCGTACCAAACGAGTTTTTTACCGCAAGACATGCAGGACGAGCGACCGTTCACACCCTTCCCTGTATTGAATCTCAATATTACGACATTCAAGAAGCTACCAATAATGGTTCCAAAGATAAATAAAAGTACTAGGATAATTATATCCATTTATATTATTTTGAGCTTACGCAGTAATAGACTGAATTTGGGTCGCAATCATACCCGTTGATCTGAACACCCGAGCCACCCAATCCTTCTCCGATAGATTTTTCTAAAGTCGCTCGCAAAATATAATCATACCGATCTGGTTGAGTTGGTGCATAGACATAATTTGTACCACTTGGGTCAACTGGTAGCTTCGAAAGGTAGGCTGGAACAATTAATTGATTTGGACCAGTGTATTGATCGAGTGTAGGATAAGTACCATTCTTCGTAAAATACTGTTCCAAAGCCAATTGTATCTGTGCTATATCAGAGATCCTTTTTGCATCACGTGCTTTTGCTCTAGATGAAGCAATGTTTACGATGATGAGTGCAGTCAAAATTGCAACAATAGCAATAGAAACCATCAATTCTATTAGAGAAAAACCTTTTGTATGTAATTTATTATATTTCATAACTCAATTGTATCACAATTAGACAAGACTCTTTCCAAACTAATCTGGACAAGATGCGGTGTTATTGGTCAAAGCTGTTTGATTTGTCTTACCCTTGGAGTCCACGCAAAAATACTGGGTCGAAGTCGATACCAAACGTCCATACACAGCATAATCCAAAACTGCTGAACCAGCCGTATTTGGTTCGTTTACTACATTAACCTCACTATTCAAAGAACTAATATCACCCAAAAGCATATTGATAGTACTCGTACCAGGATTACCATCAGCTACTAACCCTCCATAGATAGGACTGTCATTGGTAAGATCGGGATAACTTGCCCCTGAATAATTTGATTCTATGATTGTCTTTATTTGCTTGACCCCAGAGACGATTTTGACATCTTGAGCCTTGCCACGAGCAGCATTTACTGATACCAAGACAACACTAGCCAAGATACCGATAATTGCGATCACTACTAATAATTCGATTAAAGTGAAACCTTTTTTATAGATCTTCATGTTAATTAATAAATAATATTATTTGCAATAAGGCTTTTTGGCTAAACTGGCAGAATCTGCCACAATAGTCGTCGAATCTTTTGTACTTCCATCGGAACCAAGACAGTAAAAGTTTGTATTGTTTGTATTTGGTAATGAACCGTACAAAACATAAGCTGAGACTTTGCTATTTGTAATTGCAAAGACTTTACCACCAACTTGAGCCATGTCATTTATCAAACCGCTTGCTACCATTCCATTTTGACTTATAATTCCTGAACCATTATCTTGTGAACTATTTGCAGATGCAAATGACTTGGAATAATTGCCGGTATATCTAGCCTCCGCATCAGACGCGATTTGTCTGACCAAATTGATAACAAATTTCTTGTCATAGACAATGTCTTTTTTCTGAGGAGTCGTACTAACTATTGGATTATTTGTGCCGTTTACTTCAACCTTCTTGCTTTGTGAAGCAAAATACACAAACGCCCCAACAATAACAAGGACAACAACTATCATCACCAGTTCAATCATACTAAAACCTTTTGTATTTATTTTCATGTAGAAATATTGATTTTATAATCAGATATATGAATATATGTATTCTAATTATATCATTGAAATACACACTAGTATTAACCCACTTTATGGGGATAAATATCTCTTAGCATTTTCCATATTTGACTCATATTCCGCGATCTCATCAAGCGCTTTATTACTCAGAGCAAGACTTGCCCAATAAACGCCATTACGCCTCTCCAATGCAATAGCACGATTTATACTATTTTTAGCCAATTCAAAACGATTCATTGCATAATAGACCTTCCATATTTTGTACCAGGCGACATCATTATATGAATTGTATGTCAGTGACTGGAAATAATTACTAAGGGCTATATCGTAATTCTTATTTTGCAAATATTTATCCCCTTTCAATATTGCCCGATCGGCCCGTAATAATTGAATAGAAATAATCAAACAGACAATAGAAAATATCAACAAGACATACAAAGACCAACCAGGTATATACGTATCCATAGGACTTGTTATCTTTTTCTTCAAATATTGGCCGTAAAACAGACTCATTAAAATAAACCAGATCAAAACTGCTCGATAATCTGATTTATCATGTTGAACAGACTGGTAATTTTGCTCACGGACCTGATTCATTGTTGATTGACGTGCCATATACCAAATCCCACAAAACAAAACGAATGATAGAGTCAAAACCAACAAAATAGACTTGAAAAGTGATTTTTTGTTTATATTGATGATCCTTTTTCTAAAAACAAAGAGCCCGCAAAGTAATATTATAATCAAGACAAACCACGCTAGATATGCAAATGTAAGGAAAAGGCTAGTAAAAATTATGACAGTAGTAAAATACCAGAGACACCGTGGCCAGAACCTATTTTCATTGTACAAAAGATAAAAACTTATAATCAAAGGGGCTATCAAAAATAAACCATAAAATCCAGCAGGGCCAACAAAACCACTCAATCTATAGCCAGCAAGTAAACCCGTCTCAATGTATATAGTAAATGAAAAGATACCAAAAATCGTAGTCAGTACAACTAAGGATTTCAAAACTTGGCGAACGAGGTTTTCACTTGAGATTTGTTGTAAAAATATAAAAAGAAATAGACATTGGAGGCAAAATAATGAGTATGATAAGGAATTGTTGAAATTATAGGTGGAAAATATGAAAATTATTCCAAGAATAGTAAATATTGAAAAAAGAACATTGAGTAAGGTAATTCTAATCTTGTAATTCTCACTCTTGAAGAAATAAAGTAATGAAAAGGCAAAGATGATCAGGAAGACAATAAAAGATTTGTAGATATCGAAGACTCCATTAGAAACAAAGACCGTTAGAAGTATTATAAAAGTTGCCAAGTGAAAGAATAATTGCATGCTTGTATAACTTTAACATCTAAGTCAGCGGAGGTTAAGGGTAAACAAAAACCACCCACGGCTGGTGGGTGGTTTTAATCTAACTAAGTCGACCGATTTATTGACAATTTGATGCAGCGGTATCATCTGCAGGAAGAGCACCAGGGAAATTTGTAGTAGTTTTTGTTGCGCCTTGACTATCTATACAAAATGCTTTTGTAGAATCACTAGGTAGTTTTGCATATATTGCATATCCCTTGCCTGGATTATCAGCAGTCTTTGCTATAACAAATGTTCCCGCTTGCCAAACACCAGCTCCAGTAGCTGCATGGACACCAGTTAAACCACCAGCAGACTGCTGACCTATAATATCATCTTGAAGTGTTTTCATCGTACCAGCAACAGTTGCTGGTGGATTAAGTCTTGTTGCACCAGTAAGATCAGGGTAACTACCATTTGTATAATTTGCCTCCAATAATGTCCTAATCTGCTGAACTGATGAAATAACTCTTGTATCATTTCCCTTCTTCCTTGCTGATTGGAGAGAAACGAGAACAACTGAGGCCAAGATACCAATAATAGCGATAACTACGAGCAATTCGATAAGTGTGAAACCCTTTGTGTACCTTTTCATAATGTAATTTTAATAATTACGTACTTTATTAATAACGAACCCTGTTAAAAGGTTGTATGTGGGAATTATATCATAAAACAATAATGTAAATCCTTATACCGTATGGGGATAAACAACATAAAACACCTAGCGCAATCTAGGTGTTTTATGTTGTTCAACTTAACAAATCAAATTTCAAATTATGGTATACAGGTAATTGGATAAGCTATAGCAGGATCTGCTTCTAAAGCTTTGGTGTTTCCGGTACTGTCAAGACAAAACGAATTTGCACTTGTAGGTGCTGCATTTGTACTTGGCAACTTACCTCTAATTGCATAAGCAGTAGGTAATGTAGTCCAGACACCACCAGCAACCACTCCATTAGTTACTACAACTAAACCGTTTGTATCAGCTGTTAAAATACCGCTATGAGGACCATAAACCGCACCACTAAAACCATTAGCAGCAATATCATTTACAAGAGTACTATAAGGAGCTGATGCTTTAAAGGTATAAGTTGCACCGGCTGGTGTAAATGAATTCGCATAACTTGAACCATCAAAGTCTGCCTCCATAGCAGCTCTCAACTGCTGAACTGATGAAATAACTCTTGTATCATTTCCCTTCTTCCTTGCTGATTGGAGAGAAACGAGAACAACTGAGGCCAAGATACCAATAATAGCGATAACTACGAGCAATTCGATAAGTGTGAAACCCTTTGTGTACCTTTTCATAATGTAATTTTAATAATTACGTACTTTATTAATAACGAACCCTGTTAAAAGGTTGTATGTGGGAATTATATCATTTATGTACAAATAATACGTTCAAGTAATTATGTGGATATCTACACGCATATCCCCTCACGGGGTAATTGATGTTAAAATAGTTGTATGCGTAAAGAATACAAATACGGTATTCCAAGTCTGAAACGTGATTTTCCAACCAATGAAGCGTGTCTCGAACATCTTTTCGACCTGCGTCACCAGAGAAAATGTTCTTGTGGTGGCACATACTCTCTAATGAAAGACAAGAGTAGGCTACGAAGGAAATTTCAATGCTCAAAATGCCGATTCAAGATCTCGCCGACGGCCGGCACAGTATTTCACAAATCGAAAACTCCACTCACTCTTTGGTTCCATGCTGTGCTCATATTCTCAAATGCCAAGAGCGGAATGTCTTCGCAGCAAATGCAAAGGAACCTTGAGGTTACTTACAAATGCGCATATCGAATACTGTTTCATATTAGGAAAGCTTTGAAGCAGAATGATGAGAAATTGAGAGGTGATGTGGAGATTGATACTGGCTATTTTGGAGGCAAAGGTAATGCAGGACCAGACAATGAGAGATTAAGCCATGTAATGGCCAAGAAAGCTGTTGTAATCGTTGCTGTGGAGAGGGGTGGACGTGTCAAAGCTGAAGTTACTCCGAACAATACTTCAGAGACGATGACCTCATTCATCAAAAGGAACATTGAAACCAAACTAACTAATACCCTAACTGATAGCAGTAAAGTATATTTGAAATCTGACAAGACTCACGACAGGTATTTGGTGGACCACCACAAAGGTGAATATGTTCGTGGCGACATACACATCAACACAGTTGAAACATTCTTTGCTCACCTAAAAAGAAGTATCAGAGGCACATTCAAATCTCTTTCACGACGGCACCTGCAGTCTTACCTTGACGCTTTTGTTTTTCATTACAACAACCGATACAACGACAAGAAACGGTTTTCTTTGTTACTCGATATGTTACTACAGCCCGCAAAATCTCCAAGAATTGCGATTTAGTCATGAATACATGATACTATAGGATGCCTCAAAAAGTGTAATTACCCCGTGAGGGGATATGCGTGGATATCTAAATCACCAAGATGCCACACTTAAGTTAAGATTCATTAGGCTTTTCTATTGTGCTCCAGCAATGTTGTAAATAGGCACCAAGACGGCTGCTAGGAGGACAGCAACACCACCTCCGAGCATAACGATCATCACCGGTTCGATAAGTGAGACTAGTGAGTCAACAGCAGTTTTGACTTCACGAGTATAGAAATCAGCCAAAGTTTTCAAAATAGTACCGACTTCACCTGTTTCTTCTCCGACACGAGTCATTTGGACCATGATTCCTGGGATCTCTTTTGGATTATTCGATAACGACTCAGACAGAGTTTTGCCACCCTTAACGGCAGACATAGAATTTACCAATATACCTTGATAAATCTTGTTATCGATAATATTACTAGTCAATTCCAGAGCACGAACAATTGGAATACCTGAGGAAAGCATTGTATTCATGTTGTCTGCCAATCTAGAGAGATAAAGCTTTTTGAAAAGAGTGCTGATATATGGGATTTGCAATTTTAATTGATCATAAAACATCCTTCCATCCGGCGTTCGAATAAAACGAACTGCAAAGAATCCTATAACAGCTACAATTGCAAGAATAACGAAGCCGTATTCAACCAAGAAATTACTTAGACCCAAGATAACAGTTGTATATATAGGCAACTCAGTACCACTTTCGGTCAATATTCCACTAATCTTCGGAATAACCATTGTAAACATGAGCACCATCACGGTTATAAATGTAATAACGACGAAAGCGGGATAAATGAGCGCCCCGCGAACCTTCGAGGTCAATTCATAACTTCTATCGAGATATGATGCCAAATATTCAAAGACTTGATCAAGCTTTCCAGATTCTTCACCGGTTTTGACCATACTTACATAAAATTCCGAAAAGATCTTTGGGTGTTTTTCCAAGGCTGTAGAAATAGAACTACCACTTTGCAAATCATCAGCAATGACGTTTAATTTGTTTCGAAGAAGATTGTTTTCTGATTCACCAGAAAGCAAACGAAATATTCTCAAAGCAGAGACTTGAGCTTGGAAAAGTGTCGCCAACTGTCTCGAAAGGATAACAATTTCTTTTCCAGAGACTCGATCAAACATCGAAATTTTACTATTCAAAAATGAAGTCTGACCATTTGCCTCCTTTATGGAAGCCAAAACAAGACCACGCCTCTGAAGTGAAGAGATTGCAACATCAACATTGATTGCATCAATGGATCCAGCTTTTTTCTCACCTTTCTCGTCTAGTACTTCGTAATTAAATAACATATTATAAAATTTAAATATTAAATCATGCGACCAAGATTCTTTGGGTTGGAAGAATTGGCATAAGCATTTTCAACAGTAATCTCTCCCGCACGAACAAGTTCTACCAGAGATCTATTCATATCGATCATACCCTCTTGTGAACTTGTCTCGATAACCGTATTGATCTCGTGAATTCTTTTTTCTCGAATTAGATTTGCAACGGCAGTATTGTTTATAAGCAATTCATATGCAGGAACCAAACCGCCAGAAATCCTAGAAATGAGACGTTGTGAGAATATTCCGGACAATGATCCGGCCAATTGGACACGAATCTGATCTTGTTGACCTGGTGGGAATGAGTCGATGATACGATCGATAGTCTGTGCGGCGTTATTTGTGTGAAGTGTAGAAAAGACCAAGTGTCCAGTTTCTGCTGCGGTAACGGCTGTAGAAATAGTATTGATATCTCGCATTTCACCAACCATACAAACGTCTATGTCTTGTCGAAACATAGCCGTAAGAGCATTTGGGAAATCGGGTGCATCTACCCTGATCTCTCGCTGATCGATAATTGACTTTTTTGATTCAAACAAGTATTCGATAGGGTCCTCGATAGTGAGGATATGCTCCGCTCTGGTCTGATTGATAATCTCTATCAAAGTTGCAAGAGTCGTTGTTTTACCCTGACCGATCGGTCCCACACAGAGGAAGAAACCTTGGCTTTTACGAGTAAATAATTCCAATATTGGTGGTAGATTTAGCTCGGTAAGTGTTCGAATCGCTTTTGGAATAAGTCTAAGAGCAACTGACATTTTGCCTTGGTGGAAAAATACATTACCTCGGAATCGGGCATCGGTCAAATTGTACGAAAAGTCCACGGTTTTTTCGAGATCCAAAAGCTCTTTATTGGCTGGACTCAAAAAAAGACTTAGATATCCTTTCATATCAGCTTCTGTAATGACCGGTTTCTTGACTAGTGGAATAAGATTACCCGATACACGGATAACTGGTGTACGACCAACAGAAAGATGGAGATCGGAAGCGCCCTCTTGTATCACTAGCGTTACCAATTCATCAATTTCTTTTTTATGGTCCATGTTTATTTAGATTAATATTAACTTTTTTTACTTGCACAAATCTTTTCTACTTCGGCCAAAACTTGTGATGGAATAGAAGTAGCTTTTACGATATATCCGTCAACGTTTGACTTCTGTGCACGTGCAACATCGTCTGAAGCGCTCTGATTGGTCAGCATAATAATAATTGAACTAGGTATTAATTTTTCCCCACGGATGGTTGCAACAAATTCGAGACCATCCATACCAGGCATCACTATATCTACCAACATAACATCCGGCGTAAAACCATCTCGAATAAGTTTGAGAGCAAGTTCTGTCGAATTTGCAACTTTTACTTCATATCCAGCCTTACCGAACTTTAGCGAATACATATCGAGCAAGAAACTATCATCATCAACAACTAATATTTTCTTTTGTGGCATAGGATTTTCCATATTTATTATATTATACACCATTACTTACAATTTATTCACCTCTTCAAAAGGAATTTTCTTTTCGAAGGCTTTGACTATTGCACTTTCACGTATTGATAACATGCCTTTTTTCCTAGCAATCTTCAAAATTTCACTTTCTACTGGATTGGTCAAAATAGCTTTCTCGATATCTTTGTCCATCATGAACATTTCGAATACGGCCATACGTCCCCTAGTACCTTTTGGACATTCTGGTGTTGGCTTTATTTTATATACAGTATCTGTAAATGGGATCTCTTTGAGATATTCTTGAGGTAAATCAGCAAAAGAACGCTCAATTAGTGCTTTTGTGCTCCCTTCGACTTTTGTTGGTTGTCCAGATTGTGGACAAATAGCACCAACCAATCTTTGAGCAACTGCCAAAATAAGCGTCGGTGCAATAAGAAAAGGGTCTACTCCCATATCAATAAGACGTGGAATCACACCAGCGGCGTTATTGGTGTGAAGTGTTGAAAATACAAGGTGACCGGTTAGAGCGGCTTGGACCGCCAACTGAGCTGTTTCTTTGTCTCGAATCTCTCCCACCATTATTATGTCCGGGTCCTGACGCAAAGTAGTACGCAAACCTGAACTAAAATCATAACCAATCTCCGGCCTAACTTGAGACTGACTCACCCCCTCGATCTGATACTCGACTGGGTCTTCGAGCGAAAGAACGTTATAACTTTCTCTATCGACTTCTTCAAGCAAAGAATACAATGTTGTTGATTTTCCAGAACCAGTAGGGCCTGTAATAAGAATCATTCCATAAGGTGCACTTATAGCCTTTTTTATCATTTCCATATATCTTGGTGAAAAACCAAGATTATCGATAGTACGAATACCTTTAGCTTGATCCAAGATACGCATCACGACCTTTTCACCATAATATGCAGGAAAAGTCGAGACACGGAAATCTATTCTCCTACCATCTATACGCGCAGAAAATCTACCGTCTTGTGGTTTTCTTTTTTCATCAAGTTTCATATTTGACAGAATCTTAATACGTGAAACGACGGCTGAGTGTATCTGGGGAGGCAAAACCAAACTTGTATTCAAAATTCCATCGACACGAAACCTAACACGAACTTTGTCACGCATATGCTCTATGTGCACGTCAGATGCTTCACCCTCGACAGCATAACGAACAATAGTCGCTACGATTTTGACTACCGGAGCATCTTCAACAATAACGGCTTCTGTTTTTGCTTCACCTGGCTTTCCGGGTGGACCTGGTTTATCTGTCTTTTTTATTATATTTTCAGATTCCGCAGACAACTCTGTTTCCAATTCTGACAAAGCTTTTGTAACTTCACCAGTCAAACCCTTGTACATTTCAATAACTTTATTGAAATCATCAAGTGAAATTAAAAAAATGTTATACGGAATATTCTTCTTTGTAGCCAAAAAGCTCAAAGCATCGCGAGCTTCCATATTGTCTGGATCCACTATTCCAACCTCCAAAGTACCATCGGTCATGCCAATAGGTACGAATTTGTAATGAAGAGCAGATTCTTCAGGGATATATTCAAGAATTTCAAACGGTACTGACACACCGACCAAGGATCTAACTGGTATATTTAAAAATTCTCCCCTAGCTGATAATATATCTTCTGCTTTTATACCTTTTCCAAATAAAGCTTCATCCAATAAAACACCAGATGAAATTTGTTTTCTAATTTCACCGATATCGGCTTTGGTTATCAACTTTTTCTGAAGTAGTATATCGAGGACTGACATATTATTTGATTTTACTTACCCTATCGACCAGTAGATGACTGTTGTGTATTGGTTACCATTCCAGGTACTGGCGCAAATGGATTGGATCGACCAACCGGTAAGGCTGGGATTTCATTTGTATAATCTCGCAAAGTTCTGTATGACTGATCTTCAAAGAATACGTTATCAATCTTTAAAACATTAATCTCATTCAAAAGAGTTAAAACCCTCATACCTGCCGCCTGATTTGCCAAGCTTGCTTCTTGAAGAGTAAGACTCTCTGGTGTACTAATACCTGTAGTATAAAAATAATAAAGCAAGGCTCCAGCAACAATAACAAACAATACTACATATGCCATTTTTGAACTTTTTTGTTTTTGCGGTAGGTTGTTCATATTATTGATTTTTTAGCCAATATGTCTTCAATTCGATTTTCCAATCATAAACTCCATTTTCGTTTGAGATAACTGATAGTCCACTTACATCCAATATCCTCAGACTAGACTCGAGATCTTGCAAAAAACTTATAAACTGTTGATAAGGTGCACTCAAACCAAAAGATACAGTAACAATATCAAGTTGATGTTTTGGTGTATTGGTTTGGCCCATATCAGCCTGCGAACTTTGCGAATTTGAACTTGCGGCAGAAGCTGACGCATTTATACCTTTCAAAGCAAGACCATGTCTCAACGCCACACTATTGAGATCAATAACCAAACGAATATTATCAACATTTTGAGGCACAATCTTATCCAATTTCTCCCTGTCTTCTGGAGTTAACTTATTGTAATCAGCCAAAACTCTATCTCTCAAAGCAATGAGATCCTTGGCATTTTGAATAGCAGTAATATATTCTTTATTTGAGTCTCTAAAGATATTTGCTTCAGCCAAAACACCCTTTGTAATTGTAAAATACAAACCAACTGCAACTATTATTAAAACTGTGGCTGTTAGACTTCTGTTCATATTTGTATTAATTGCCACTATCACCTATTACCGATTTCTTATAAGAAATTGAGTCTCTGCTTATATCTGCAGAAAAATCAAACGGAACGCCACCGACAGTATCGAAAGACTGACTAGTTATCATCGGATTGATTACATTTTTATCCAAACCATAATCGGCAAGATTGGAAAATACTGACGCTTGAAATGCAACTGTTGCAAGATTCTTGCCTAGACCCTTTAGAGATAAAGTATATGAACCAGTGTTCTCGGGTGCGCCCTTGAAATCCATACTAGAAAAACGAACGTCAGATACTGTCATCTTTTCTATTAACTCAAAAACCCTAGATACAGCAACGTGTTTATTGACCAAACCTTTCGCATAATCAATCTGAGCATTTTTGGCTTTTAATTTTTCGATTAGACCAATATCAAATTTCTCTTCCATCTTTGCTAGATCACTCTTGTAGGTCTCATTTGCTGTTTTGAGATATGACTTCCAAAAATAAGCTCCACCTATTGCACCTACAGATAAAACAAAAACAATAATAGCAACAGCCATATATGCACTTGCAAGACTAGCCTTTGCTCTCTGTTGCATTGGACCAGATCCGATCGAATTACCAGTGAGTCCGCCAACTGATGCAATTTGCTTTTTTGGTATAAATGAAGTTTGGAATTTAGGTTCCATATATTGTTCAAGTTAATTATACCAGTAAATTAAAAATATCTACTGTGTATAATCAATATAATATTCAAAAACACAGTATTTATCCCAATTCTGATAACTTTCTCAACGCAACACCAATAGCAACAGCAAATTCAGGGCCTGCTCGAGTAAATTCTTCAGCCAAGATCGCTGGTGTTTCCATCTTTGAAAATGGATCTGCACCGATAACATCGGTTTGGAAGCTAATTTTTGCTAGATCAGTAAAGCCTTTTAGTAATACACCGCCACCAGTCAAAATAATCCTACTAACATTTTTTGCATATTTTTTCTGGTAAGCCAATAATGCTCCATTGGCCTCATACAAAATATAGTCCAAATTTACTGTAATAATTTCCGTGAGTTCTTTGTATTCTGAACCACCCTTGAGACCGTGGGTTCTTTTGAGATTTTCTGCTTCAGGTATAGAAATGGAAAGTGCTTTTGATAAAGCCAATGTAATATCTTGACTGCCTTTATTGATTATATGTGAAGAGCGCAACATACCTCTTTCAACTATATATAATTTTGTTGATCTAGCTCCAAAATCGAGAATCATTGAAGTGCCGACGCCTTTCTCAAGAACCGCTCTAATGGAACTAAATATTTCTATCTCATAGAAACTTGGATTTAGACCACTTCCGTTTGTAATAAATTGATACTCTCCAATAAAATCGTTATGGACCGCCACCACCAAAACATCTTTACCCGCTTTTTCTGGTCTTGCAGATTGATCTTGTGGGACATAACCCTCTTCTCTTGGAATTATCGAGTAGTCTAATAATACTTCTGACAATGGTACGGGTATGTATTTCCTAGCTTCTATAGCCACAACTTCACCAACCTGATTGTCTGGTACTGGAGGGATTGAAACAAATGAAATAAGACTAGCAGAAAAAGGCAGAGCAACACCGCACGATGTTGTAGTGGTTTTTGATTCTCTCAAGACGTCCTTTATTGCCTCGATGAGTTTATCAGATTGCAGAGAAGCTGATTGACCAACCTCAAGTCCGGCATATGGACCAAGAGCTAGCTCTCCATAAGTTTGCAAAATGGCACGACCTCTCTTTTTCTTTATTTGAACTATCTTGATGGCCGAGGACCCAATATCAACACCTAGTACGCTGACTTCCTTCTTAAAAAGTGATGACAAAAAAGACATGATTACATTATATATGAAAAAGACCATATATGGAAAGATCACAAGCCCATATTTACGTTATATGCTTAGAAGGTGAAACAACTAATAACAAAAATAATAGATTTTTTCTTTGACTCACTATTCCCGATCAACCATGCCGATCGATTACTTCTCTCAATGTCCGAAGAAAAGGCCTATTCGGATCTTCCGAAAGCACCAGAGACACCCTATCATTTCATCAAGTCAATCTTTGCATACAAAAATAGCTTAGTAATAAGCCTAATCTGGAATATAAAATACAAGAAGTCAGCCAAAGCCGTGGAAATTGGCGGCTACGCTCTATATCGTCATATCTGTGAAAATTGGTACTTACATTTAGACGAGATTATTTTACTCCCCATCCCTATCAGCCACAGAAGGAGAAATGAGCGAGGTTACAATCAATGTGAACTTTTGTTAAATCAAGTAAAAAAACTCGACAAAACACAAAATCTGACTTTTTCTTACAATTTAATCAAAAGAAAAATACATAAAGATCGCCAAACTCTAAAAAATCGCTCAATGAGACTTGAAGATGCAAAAAATATTTTTGAAATTGATTTTGCTGAGCTGGAAAAATTACAAGGTGCGACCAAGGAAGTAGATAAACAGGTCAAAATAATCATCATTGATGATGTAGTGACGACCGGAAGCACAATGAGAGAGGCCGTTGAGCTAATAAGGTCAGTTGGGTTTAAAGATGTGAGCGGAGTTTCATTGGCGCACTAAAACAGAGGTGACACCTCTGTGTAACCTCTATATCACCACCCTCACAAACCTTCTCTTGCCAATTTTCAAAATCATAGTTTCAGTGGGGACAAAATTTGGATCAGTTATCTTTGTATCATCCTCTTTTCTTACTGCCCCACCATCGATAAGTCTACGCCACTCTGCTTTGGAAGGAATTATTTCGGATTTTATGAGAAGTTCTGGAAGAGATTGTCCTGTTTCTAACTTTATTTCCAAGATATCCTCAGGGACACCACCTTTTGCAAAAGTATTTTCGAATGATTGAAGCGCTCCATTTGCCATCTCTTCTCCATATATTCTTTTGACAATATCGTGCGCAATTACAGCCTTCGCATCACGAGGACCTTTGGCCATCACAGACTCTTTTTCTCCAACTTGAATCCTCGTGCAATACACAAACAGAGGTTCTATCATAGGATCTGGAAGGGCCATGATTGCTCCGAATAGTTCATTTGGAGGTAAATTTATGAATACTCCTGTGCCATTTGACTTGGACATGAGTTCACCTGTTTTTGGATTGGCAATCAAGTTCAAAGCAACTACAAATTTGTCTTTATTCTTGAGACGTTTTTGCAAAGTTCTTCCGGCAAGTGCATTGAATGTCTGATCTGTACCACAGACTTCCACATCGACGTCCATAGCCACACTGTCATAACCTTGCATGAGTGGATACATGAACTCATGTAGATGTATAGGAGTATTTTCTCGAAGTCTCTTTGCGAACATATCCCGCTCTAGCATCTGTTGAACAGTAAAATTTGAAGCCAAATTTACAACATCAGCGAAAGTCAGTTTGGACAGCCATTCAGAATTGTAAGCAACCTTGGCAGGATTTTCTGGATCATCGAAACTAATCAATGGTTTGACCTGATCCATCCAACCAGAAACATTGGCTTTTACCTGATCACTTGTGAGCTGTTTCCTTGTTGCACCCTTGTCACTAGGATCACCGATCTGTGCCGTAAAATCTCCAAACAAAATAACGATCTCATGACCGAGTTTGCGAAGCTCTTCCATGAACATGATGTTCTTTGCATGACCGAGATGAAGAGCCGTAAAAGTCGGATCAAATCCTATATACATCTTGAGTCTATGACCAGACATCAAACGATCCATAAACTCCTTTTTTGAAGGCAAAACATCCACCACTTCTCCGCGAGCAAAAATTTCTTCTATTTTATTTTTATCTGTAATAATTTTCATAATCTTGAATTACTGTTTTACGAAAGTTGAACCCGTAGAACCAGTTGAACCGGAAGAACTATCGTTATCAGTATTTTTTGGTTCAGTATCAGTTATTTTTGGTGAAGGGTTCGCAGTATTTGTAGTCCCTGAATTTACAGAATCAGTTACACCAGCTTCACTTTTGTCCCACTTCTTTGCAACAAAATACAAATATATGAGTTCCAATATACCCATAGTATTTATAACAAGCAAGATAATAAACCACCATTTTTCATCCCTTTTTGCTGCAGTCCAAAGTGAGTATCCTTTGAGTGATATAACTGCCACACCTATCACCAGAAAAATGAGTCCAAGACCAGCCATTGAAGCCAATCCCAAACCAAAAAACTGATTTCCACCTCCCCCATTACCCAAATAGTTCATCATGATAGTAAAGTGTAATTATAATAGATTATTGTAGCATAAATTTTACTCACATTATCGCATTAGCAAGAAACGTTTCCTTTCTGATTTAGGAAATCTTTCGATCGCATAGCGCAACGTGGTACGAGGTAATTGTCTAATATTTTTCATAAGATAATCTTTTAATCCATTTTCATCTCTCTTCCCCGCCTCGCGCAACATCCAGCCGACAGCTTTGTGCATGAGATCATGCTCATCCTCCAAAAGCATATCTGCAATATCATAGGTTAGCTCCAAATCGTTATTTCGAATAAAAGCATAAGTCGAGATAATAGCTATCCTTCTTTCCCATAAATTTTTTGATTTGGCCAATTTGGACAAGACCCTCTTGGCTTCCGCCTTTCTATTTAACAAATAACTACCCACAACATGATAACAAGATATATCAACGAGATCCCAGTTATTTATATTTTTTGTATTTTTCAAATAAAATTTGTATATCTGATTTTTTTCGTTATCACTAGTTTTTTTTGATCCAAATTTCAAAGCCAAAATTTTTACTGCCAATACTCTGATCTCATGCCATTTATTTTTCAATAAAACGCCAACATCATCAAGACTGATGTTGATATTATTTTTTGCAACTTTTGTTATAGCAGGAACTCTGATACCCAAAAAATAGTCACCCTCTCCATATTCTCCCTTTCCCGATTTGAAAAAACGAGCAACCCCTTGCGCCCGCTTAGGATCACCTAGTTTTATCATTGTTTCTATTAATGTGCGGGTAGAAGTCATGTTTTGTTTATTCTGTTACAATATCAAAATGCAAGGCATAATCAAGTTGTTAAAATATTTTATTGTATATCCGGCAATTGCAGTTTTATTGATTGTTATATTTACTATTTTCATCCGCGATCTCATAACAGAACCATCCAATGACCGCAATTGGAATGAAGATCAGATGGTACTACCTAGCGCAATGATCAAAAACAATCTTATTACTATAAAAAATGTCAGAAATTTCAAATACGCCTCAACAACAAGTTTTGTTGCCAAATATTATGACGAAACTTATGATTTGAATAAACTAATAAAAGTCTGGTATGTAGTAGAACCTTTCTCAGGAATTCCCGGTTCAGCTCACACTTTTTTGAGCTTTGAATTTGAAAATGACAAATTTGTTTCAATTTCTGTAGAAATAAGAAAAGAGAAAGGTGAAAAATATCATCCAGTCAAAGGCCTCTTCAATCAATATGAGTTGATGTATGTGATAGCTGACGAAAGAGATGTCATAAAATTGCGCTCCAACTATCGCAAAGATCTAGTCTATGTCTATCCGATACGTGCTCCAAAAGAAAAAATGAAATCACTTTTTGTCGATATGTTAGAGAGAGCAAATCATCTCCGAGATAATCCAGAATTCTATAATACAATCACCAACACTTGCACCACAAATATAGTTGCTCATGTAAATAAGATTACCCCAAAAAGAATACCCTTTTTCAATCTCCGCATCCTGCTTCCAGCCAATTCTGACAAACTGGCTTACAAACTAGGACTTATAGATACTGACCTTCCGTTCGCCGAGGCAAGACAAAAATACTTCATCAACGACCGTGCAATGAAATATGCCGATAATGAAAACTTTTCTAGAATGATACGCAGGGAGTGAAAAGTGGCAATAAAAAAGGCGCGCAGCTCCGTAGTGCGCGCCGTGTAAAGAGAAAGATCTTCGTCGGCTAGTCCGCCCCTTCGGGAGGAGTGACAGTGACGGGTTCGTCATCACGAATCTCGAGCTGATAGACTGCCCCATTGGGCTGACGGGCCGTCCAGCCTTGTGCCGTGAACAACGTCCAACCCATCATTGAGGGGTTGTAGTTCAGAGTGAAAGTCCCTGACCGCGAACTGGCAAAATCTGCCCCCAAAATCAACTCCCCGCTCTGGTCGACCATTTCGACCGTGGCGGAATCGATCACGTTGCCGTCACAGAGAACCCTCACCGTCTGACCTTTTTTCAAATAGATCATTTTTTCCTCTTTTCTGGTTTATCCGACCCATGAGACATTACCACAGGATTCGGTGGGTGTAAAGATATAGCTACGATAATCTTATTATTTAATAATCACTTTCAACTGAGTCCAAAGGCACAAAACGCCACAGCTGATTCTTGTTGGACTGTTCCCCATCTTTATTTACAAAATTAATAATCGAAGCAAGATCACTAACAGCAAATGGATATTTGAAACCTGGCTTATCAAAACAAACATAGCCACTGTCTGATTCTCTTTTGAGAATAAAAGAATGCGCCATTTCTTCAGTCTGAGCATCTCGAACTTGACCTATATAAAATTTACCAATCTCACAATTATTAGCCAACTTCTGAAGATTTTCTTCATCGATAATTAATTTATATTCACAATCAGAAATAGAAAGAATTTTATTGCCAAAGGTAAAGTCTATTCCGATAACACGTTGTTCTTCCGGATCAGAGATCATTTCTTCCCATGAAATTCTACCAATCGCATATAAGACAAATTTATGACAATTAACATTATTAATTTTATCTGTAGGAGTTGGTGGGTCTGTATTCCACGCACCTTTTATGTCTCTTGTTAGAATTTTATTCATTAAAGTAATTATAGTATTCTTTGCGTAACAAAATAAATAGTAAAAGCAGAGACCGTGTCTACTTTATGGGGTCCATATCAGCGGAGAGTGCGGGATTCGAGTCTTACAGACTCTGTACAGGTTTCGCATTCTTCCTCCTTTCAGTCGTCAGAATATGCTCAACCTTTTCGAATCCCGCACGCAAAGCCCGAAGGGGCTTTGCTACTCTCCTTACTCATTCACTTCGTTCATTCGTTGCGGAGAGTGCGGGATTCGAACCCGCGGTCCCGGTAAAGGGACACCTCGTTAG
>CAZNUY010000009.1:0-27311 GCA_964576745.1 uncultured Candidatus Saccharibacteria bacterium
GGGGCGAGGGTCGTGGGTTTCTAAAGTGTCTACTAAAAGGGGTACAGATCACGCACATAAATTTAAAGGGTCGTGCGCACACCTGTGCACATGACCCTGGGTAATAAACCTCAATTTGATCTACGGAGAGTAGTATTTCATTGTCGCTCACATGCATGATTAGTACACGGAGCTCCTACATATTCTGAACATCCGACGATCTCCTTTTGGTCCAGTTTTGGGGAATGAGCCCAACTACTCAATCGACCGCGACTGAGCTGTCATCGTCGACAACTGTTATTTCTTACCCATGAAATATATTGCCATATATTTTTACAATAATCAAGTCACATTTTACCTCACAATTTATTATTGGAAATTTGACTCTATCCCGTATGATATAATATAAGCCATGTTCCTCCTCTTAAAGGGCATTGCAGTAGGTTTAGCCATTAGCATACCAATGGGTTCTGTCGGAGTCTCCGTGATTCATAGAGTGATGTTACGAGAGAAACTACGAGCAATGATGGTTGGAATCGGTTCGATAGTTGCAGATACAATATTTGGAATAATTGCAGTCTACGGACTAAGTGCCATATCCACTATGATAGCCAATCACAAGACCAGTCTCAGTTTGGTTGGTGGTATTTGTTTGCTATATATCTCCATAAATATCTTTTTCTCCAAACCAAAGGATACGAATGAGACGAATGGCATACTCTCATTATCCAAGGATTTTGCAACCGGCTTTATCCTGACAATTACCAATCCGCTGACCGCAATTGCCATATTAGCCCTCTTTGCATGGTTCGGTATAAATGGGGCAGTAGTATCTATTATTCCCGCCACAATCCTCATTTTGGGCCTTATAGCAGGCCTAGGACTCTGGTGGCTGACTCTTATCACTATTACCAGTCGCTTCCGAGATAAATTCTCAATTTCATCATTCAAGATTATTAATCAGATCTTTGGAGTCCTACTATTTGTCTTAGCAATTCTTGTTTTGAGTCGAGTAATTTAGTCTCATCCCCGCTAAAGATCTTCAACGAAATATATTATTTAACAAACTAAAATCCGGGGAAGTAATCAGTCTTTATTTTATTCTTTTTAACTCCTATTTCCACTAACAATTTTTTGGTCGCTACAACTAGTGAATTTGGTCCGGAGATGTAAAAAGTCCTTTCGTCATAGTCGGGCACCTCTTGCAGGATCATGCCAACATCAATAAAACCACTATATCCCTTCCAATCATCAGGAATGTGTTCAATATCAGTCAAAGTACTGACTGTTTTTAGACCATTATGGGTGCTAGCTCGGTGAAATATATTTGTATAAGCCAACTCTTCAAATCTCTTACAGCAATAGATAAGATTGATATCTCTCTGTTCATTTTTATCCAAAATATATTGGATCATACTTCGAAATGGAGTAATGCCAATACCCCCAGCAATGAAACAAAGCTTTTCATCTTTGTCTCTAGGCAGAACAAAGTCTCCTCCCACTTGACCAGCAAATATTTGCTGACCCTCTTCTAACTCAGCCAAAGCTTGTTTGAAACTACTAGATCTCTTTTTATCAAATTTTATACCCAACAAAATCTTTTCCTCGGTTGGCGATGAAGCTATAGTAAAATATCGACGATTGCCACGACTATCAATCTTTTTATGCGCCAATGTAAATTCCATGTATTGTCCAGGTTTATATTTAATTTTCCTATTTGAAGAAAATTCAAATTCACCAGTATCTCTAGCTATTTTTGTTGCTTTTTCCAAGGTCAATATATAGCGCCTTTTTGGACTAGCTAACCACGAATAGATATTACCGATACACAAAGCCAGTTCCGGTGTAGAAAATATATTGCCAATATGGATAAATGGAGCATACAAAATACCAGTTATAAATCCATAGACTACTCGACTCTTGTAATTTGGTGGCATAGTTATCGGCTCCGTGAGCATTATTGTTGCAAAGAAAATGATGGGTGAGTCGAGCAAGATTTGTTGGAATAAAGACAATATATCAACTTTACCCAAAGAACCAGAGATGAGAGTAATAAATGCAAATACAAAAAAACTCAAAATTACATCATAGCGTCGGACTTTTCTTACTATCAATAATCCACCAACAAGTACGAAAGGGAAGAGCCATGATGTGCCTATCCACCATGAAGCAGATTGGTTGATCGTAAGAGCTGTCAAAGCAACTGCAAATGCAACTGGATTGAAGATGTGTTTGCCGTAAATAGAGACTATATATTTACTAGCTTGTGACCAGATACCAGCCCAAACTAATATTGGGATAACTGAGAGATATTCATCAGCAAAAGGTGGGGTAATGATGAGCGCAAGAATAAGAGCAGTAATGTAAACCGACTCACTATTTGTATCAACTTTTAAAGTCCTAGAAAAGATTTCATTGGTCAAAAGAGATACAACTAATAGAATACCTGCAGAATATATTAATGCCTGCGGTTCAAAAGCCAATTTATCAAAAAATGACAAGACTATTGCCGAAATAAAAATAAAACAAAGTACATACATTACTACTTTGTACATTGTTATTTTATTCAATATATTATCGATTTTTTGCATTTATATTTATATGAGCAATATATTCTAACTACTTATATAACTAATTTATAGTGAACCGCTCAAAACCACTAGTCATCGTTGCTATACCTTTACTATCAATTATATATCCTTCCAGACCTTTTTGCTTTTCTATAAAGTTGATACCAGAAAGGCCCATAGCAAAAGCTGGTGTGGCAAAACGATCGGCTTCATAAACGTTTGGTCCAATAATCGTCAAACTATGGATATCTTCTAGTAGTTTATCTTTTTGTTTGGGATCATAAATATGTTGTCCTCGGATGTAAGTGCCAGATGTGGCAATTCCACAATTAGTTAAGTAAACTGTTTTGACTATTTCGCTTTGATTAAATGGATTTTCAATGCCTATTTTCCATTTTTGACCGTGCTCATTGTGACCACCAACTTCTACATCACCTCCAGCATTCACATAGAAATTATCAAACCCCGTATTTCTCAATATTTTGCTTGCATTATATATTGACCAACCTTTGACAATACCAGATGGGTCCAAGAGTCCTCTTCGATTTGTAATCTCAAAATATCCATCAGTCTGTTTCTTTGTCTCCTCAGCCAACAAAAATATCTCTCTCATATCTGCGCTAGCATTTTCCAAAAGAAGTTCGCCTCTATTTATCCTACTTATTTCACTATCATGTTTGTATACGCTAAAAGTATTGTCTACATAATTAAAATAATCAAAAACCCCATTCAAAGTTTTTCTAACCAATTCATCAGAATTGTGCACTATAACAATAGTTATAGGCATACCCATTATTAACCTTGTTTCTTTCATTATTTTTTTGCTTGTGCAAGTGCAAAACCGAGAGACTTTATGAAGCCTTTGCTAGTCTGGGTTGCTCCTGTCACAATATCAACATCAGCACTTTGTGCCTTGATAGCCTCACTTTTTAGAATAGGTATGGCTCTTTCATTAATCTTTACCGAATTATCTCGATCATCGGGATACTGAAGAAAGCTTATACTTGAGATATTGCCATTTGAAACCGCCGTACGAACCTCTACATTGCCATAAAAGACGTCTTCCACAGATCCAGAATATGTACCATCTTTATATTTGCCAACAGTTTTGATGATTGAATTATCACCAAGCCCCGACGTAATTTGGGAGACATTGCTTGGATCAATGACTGAGCTATCATTCTTTCTAAAAAAAGATAAAACTTTGTCTGCAATAAGACCATTTTTCCAATTTATAGAAATAGTATAAATCATGAATGCCAATATTAGCCCCAGCGACAGACCAAACTTATTTTTTAAAGACTTATGAGGGTCTATTGGAAAGTTATTTACCATTTTATTTTTATTTTATATTTATTTTAGCTTTTTTTGATAATGATTTTATCAGGATTTTATCTCGTCTTGATATGCTTGTTCATTATAAGTATAAATTAAATTTAATCATGAGAACAAGTACAAAATTACGAGGTTTTACTCTTATTGAAGTTTTAATCGTTATAGGCATTATAGCAATTTTAGCAACAATCGTATTAGTCGCAGTCAATCCTACTCGCCAATTCAAATTAGCAAGAGACTCTCAAAGAACATCGAATGTAAACGCAATCCTCAATGCAGTTCACCAAAATATTTCAGAACACAAAGGTATATTTGTCTGCGGTGGCAATCCAAAAGACCTACCAACTGTTCCTAGACTCATTCAATCGTCACTCATCGCTCCTGATAATGAAGGCGATATAGCAAGTTGTTTGGTTCCAGATTATATATCTGCCTTACCATTTGATCCTATGTTTACGGGTGCACATTTCACCAATTCTACAGACTACAATACTGGCTATGTTATATACCGAGATGCAAACAATCGTATAACTGCAAGCTCAACTGGGGAATTAACCCCTTCCATATCAGTTACAAGGTAAAATTGGGTCCTATAATTGCTGAAAGTACAAATTTCTAATCATGTATCAAAGATATACACTCAATCATTACAAAAAGGGCATATCTTTTTGAAAGTGAAGATAGTATCATTTATACATGCCCGTAAATGCAAAACTGATTATTTTATGGTTAGTTTGTTTGATAATCATAATATCGGCACTGTTTTACCGATTATACAATACGTATGTAAACAGTGATCCACAAAGGCCCGAATTGAGCGAAAATAATATTATCCCAGAGGAAACTAGTCAACTATTCTACGATGATACTGAAGCTATTGAACCAGAAAATAAAACCGACAAAACAGTAATTGAGACAAAGACTCCGCGTTCGCCAGTAACTGCCAAATCCTACTTGGTGGGCAATGTTATGACCGGCGAGATCTATATGACACGAAATCAGAATCTTGTTCTACCAGTTGCTTCAATGTCAAAACTTATTACCGCCGTCGAATCAATCGATCAGTTTTCTTTATCCGGCACAACTACAGTTGCATCATCTACAATAGATTATCCTGATGCTCAAAAATATACAGTTGGCGAAATATTTACAATTGAAGAAGCACTTTATCCACTATTGGTAAGTTCATCAAATATTATGGCCGAGACGCTAGCATCTACGACTTCAAGAACACGTTTCATGGATCTAATGTCTAGTTATGCTTGGGAGATAGGTATGCCGGCAACATATTTTGCTGATCCTAGTGGCTTGAGTCCTCAGAACATGTCATCTGCAAGTGATTTCTTTGCCTTGGCGCGTTATCTCTTCAACATGAGACCAGATATTTTAACAATTACAAAGACACCAAAATTTACATTAGCAACTACAACCGAACATGGATATCGCGAGGTAAATAGCACCCATCCTTTCGTCAATGAACCAAATTTCTTGGGTGGCAAAACCGGCAAAACCCCTCAAGCAAGAGATACAATGCTAACAATACTAAGTATCAATAATATTCCAGTCGCATTTATTGTATTAGGTTCAGAAGATCGCAAAAAAGATACACTTTATCTAGTCGAACAAGTAAAAAATATTATTGGCAAATAAAAAAAGTAAAAATTTTAATTGTATAGTATATATATCTTCTGTTCAAAATCATAACCCACATCTACATCTACGCCAGCCAAGATTTGATCAATTGCTTTGTTTCCTCAGGACCTTTGACAGACACACAGTCCACACCAGTCGTCCGTGCAGGATAGTCATTGCCTCCGTAGAATAGAGCATCACCGACAAAGATCATGTCTGTGACCTGTGCTTTAAGAAATTGAGCTAATTTCATAATTCCATAAGCCTTATTAACTCCCTTGTGAGTTATATCGACAGAAGTTGCACCACCAACCCGCACATCAAATTCTGGAATTTTCTCTTTTAGCATTCTGGCAATATTTTCTCTCTTACTTCTATCTGGGTCCCAAGCGTATTTTTTATCGACAGGAGCCTTTTGACCTAAAGCAGAAAAAGTAATCTGCGATCCGCGATCCTCAATAATATCACCGTAAATAATTTCTGGTCTTTTGTATAACGGACTTGCCATCAAGAGATCGAGAGCGTGCATAATTCTATCTTTTTCTTTCTGACTAAGATCTTCTGCATATTCCTCATACCAGCTACCTTTCCAGCTATACATTCTTGTACCAGATGTTGGCAACAAAAAAAGATTGCTGTAATTGTCAGAAGTAACAGGTAATTTACTAACAAATTGAACCAAAAACTGAGGATATCCACCACCAGAAATTACTGCCACTTTTATTTTTTGAAGTAGTTTGCAAATCAAATCAGCCATTTCAGGATCGATAGGAGACTTACTTTTGGTCAACGTACCATCTAAGTCGAATATAGCAATTTTTTTGTTAAAATCTGACATTTTATTTCATTACACTTCGAGCATTTTTAATATTGACGCAATTTTTACTGTAGCAACACCCGTAACAAGATCTCCCGCTCCATAATAAATATATGCATCCGCTTTACGAACAGTCAAACCGCATGGGAAGACGACGTTTGGAACAATACCCTTGTGTTCATACTCAGCTTCAGGCTCGAATAATGGAATGGCTGTGCGAGCTTTGACAATTGTTGGATCTTCTAAATCTAACAATACAGCTCCAACTCTATAAGTAGTACTCCACGACACACCATGATATAGGAGTAACCAACCATCCTTGGTCTTGATAGGTGGAGTAGAAACTCCTACCTTACCTCCGTCCCACATACCTCGTCTCGGTGAAATTATCTCTATACATTGGGTAATTTTTTCTTTTGTAAAATCTAGTGAAGAAACGAAGTCAGCACATACACTTTCGTGAACCCTATGGAAAATCATATAACCTCCACGAACTTTCTCTGGTAAAATAGTTGAATCTTTATTTGCAATCGATGGTGGAGAAATAGCTTCTGGCTTTGACCACTGTGACCATTTCTTTTTTTTGAAATCAGAAACCGAAATTGAACTAACTGCAACCCTTGGAGTAACACCATCATATCCTGTATATGTCATATATATTCGATCTTCTATAAGCACTATACGAGGATCTTCGCATCCCATTTTCTCGAAATCTGCTCTCGGAAAATATATAGGCTTATCAGAGCGTTCATCTATAGATAATCCATCTGAAGAAACAGCGTAGCCAACGGTTGAGATATTGTCAGATCCGACAGCGCGATAGAGTATATAAGTTTTACCATCCAAATATATCGAAGCTGGGTTTAAAGTACCTTTAGTTTCCCAAAGTACTCCAGGTCGAGGTGAAATTATTGGATTACCTGGATATCTTTTTACATGATCTTTGTGATCATCGATTATACTTTTGATCAAATTATCGAGAGGTATGGTAGCCATGGCACAGTGCGTATCGGCTGAACCATAATAGATTTCAAAACGATTGCCATTTATAAGTGCACCAGATGGAAAAACAATATGTGCAACTTGGCCAACTTCTTCGTAGTAAGCTTCTGGTGCCATAAAAGGACCCTTGGTTCTTCCAATAATGTTTCTAGGATTCTTTTTATCCAACAATAGAATTTCTATACCAAAAACGACATCAGGTCTTCCATATCTCTGAATATGTGAATATAGTACAAGCCATCCTTTTTCTGTTTTGATAGGTGGTGCTCCGAGTTCGACCTGATCCTCTGGAAGTCGACGTATATGAAGTTTGTGTGACTCCAAATTTGCATACCAATTTGCCCAAAATTCTTGTGACCAAATATCTTCTGGTTTATCAAACTCGACATAGCAAATATCTGAAGGTTTAAGATCTGTGTTTACAGTTACCAAACCGGCAATTTTGCCGTTAACCTTTTCAGGGAAAAGTGACATCGCTTTTGCATTGAATGGGGTGACTAGATGTTTTTCGGTTATTGTTTCCAAATCTTTACTAAGTGCAACAGCAACACGAATATTCTCTGCAGAAAAAGGATAACCGCCAAGAGCTGTATAGAAAATATAATAGGTGTCACCAAGCTTAGTAACTCTCGGATCTTCACAACCATAATAGTCAAACTCACGATCAGGAGAAATCAAGACTTTTCTATTTTCAAAATGATAACCGTCAGATGAACTTGCTCGACCAATAACTGATGTCTGCAAATGAGGATCGCGCAACAGATCTGGTTCAGACATTGCCCTGTAAACAATAACCTTCTTTTTATTAACTATAATGGGACAACCGTTAAATGCAGCGGCAGCCTCCCAAGGATGTTCCTTAACTGGAGAAAGGATCGGATTGTGTTCTGATCGTGTCAATGTAAACATTTTCTTTGTTCTTTTTAATTAACTTTGCCATATCTGACAAGCCATTCTAATAAATTGTCCAATGGTGTCTGAGCGATGCAAACATGTTTGTCACCTCCACCATAATAGACTGCTAAATTATTGCCGATCACTACTGCACCCGATGCATAAACAACTCCCGGCTTGCCGTCATTTTCATAATGAGCGTCTGGTTCCAAAATAGCCTGAGGAGAACGATACAAAATCTTGGTAGGTTCATTGCTATCAAGAATCATCGCACCAATCTTATATTTGTCCGGTTGCCTATCATCTTGAGCATGATACAGGAGCAACCAACCGTACTTAGTCTTGATAGGTGGGGGACCAGCACCACGAACTCGATTGTCCCAATAGTTTCTACGTCCTGGTTGTGGTCCATGTAATCTACGGCTATTAATTGGTTGTGTAATAGTATCTAGATTATCAACATAATCGATCTGAATACTTGGCACAATACTATGCAAAATTCCGTATTTGCCATTTATTTTTTCTGGAAAAATAACCCAGTTTTTTGATGGCTGACCGGGTGGAGAAATAAGAACTGGCCTACGCCAATTCCATCTTCCTTTCTTAAGATCGTCAAGAAGAATAGACGTCAAAGCAATCCTCACTGAATGCCAACCTTCGAAAGCCACATAAGTCATATAAACTCTACCATTGATCACTACGGCTCGAGGATCCTCTGAACCACCCCAGCCTCCACCAGATGTATAAAACTCTGGGCAATAACAAGTCGGACCAACAGCTTTTTGTGGATCGGTCAAACCATAGCCGGGAAGTGGTTCATAAACAGGATACATAGATCTTGTATCAAAATTTTGACCATCAGGACTAGATGCATGCCCAATACGAGATATACCATCAGCACCAATAGCACGATACAAGAGATGAATTACACCTCTATCATCCATGATAGCTGCTGGATTGAATGTTCCTCCATGTTCCCAAATCCTTATCCTCTGAGGAGAAAGTATGGGATTGTTAACATGTCTTTCTAGAAAGAAATATGGTCGGTTGTAAAAGGCATGTCTTTTTCGCAATATAGAAATGTAAGAAAGAGCAATTGCAATTATTGCGAGAGATAAAGCAACGAGTGCTATTTGTAGGGTTAAATCCATAATTGATAAGAAGAAAATGAACTACGCACGCCCATACTTGTCTTCCAAACGAACAATGTCTTTTTCGTCAAAATCCCCATAAGCAATCTCAATCATTTTTAAAACATCTGTACCGCCCTGAATCCTGTGTTTGATCTCTCTTTTAACGAAACAACTATCGCCAGGATTGAGTCCTATTTCTTGACCATCAACTATGGCATAGCCATTACCAGATAAAATATACCAATACTCATCTCTATTATGATGATATTGCAAACTACTCGACTCTCCTGGATTTACAGAAATAATTTTAACCATTGAAGGTTTATCCTTCGATAGCCACAACTCTTCACCCCACGGTCGTTTATCAAAAAAAGGTTTTGGAGTGTCCATATTTATTTAGACTTTAATTATACAATGGAATAAACATTAAAGTAACAAATATGTGAATAACTAAAAGGATTTTGCTCTTTTCATAGTTTATGCAATAATAGCAAAATCATGAATATGGAAAATAAGAAAATAATATACATTTTAAACGTCTTGCCGGTAGTCATTTTGACTCTATTTGTAGGTATATATATCGGCCAGTCGCAATCGTCCACAATCGATGCGTCAGATCCAGAATTCTCCGAAATAGCACAATCCGAAGAATTTCAATCATTTTGGAAAGTTTGGAGAACTCTAGATGAAAAATACATCAGGTCGGCAAGTACAACCAATGAAAAGAAGATTTATGGTGCAATAGAAGGACTTACAGCATCCTATGGTGATCCTTATACAGTTTTCTTTCCACCAGTAGAGTCCAAGATGTTCAAGGAAGAAATAAAGGGTGACTATGGAGGTGTGGGGATGGAGATTGGCATAAAAGACAAGCAACTTGTTGTCGTCACTCCTATGAAGGATAGCCCGGCAGAGAGAGCGGGTGTCAAAGCTGGTGATTTTATTATTTCAATCAACGGAACCTCAACTGCGGGTATGAATACAGACGAAGCTGTAAAATACATCCGTGGTCCAAAAGGTAGTGTAGTAAAGATTTCTTTTATACCTACCGGCACAACAAAACCAGTTGAAAGAACAATTGTTCGTGATACTATCCAGATACCAACTATCGATATTGCAACTAAGCCTGGTGGCATAACTGTTATCTCTTTATATAGCTTTACAGCACAATCTCCAGATTTGTTTCGTGGTGCTCTTCGACAATTTGTCGAGTCTGGGAACCACAAATTGATTCTAGATCTTAGACGCAATCCTGGAGGCTATCTCGATGCTGCGTGGGATATGGCCTCATGGTTCTTACCAGCAGGGAAGGTGATAGTTACAGAAGATTTTGGTCAAAAAACTAGCCCAAACATCTTTAGAAGCAAGGGTTACAACATCTTCAACAACAACCTCAAGATGATTATCCTTGTAGATGAGGGCTCGGCTTCTGCTTCAGAAATATTGGCTGGTGCACTACAAGAACATGGCATTGCCAAACTAGTTGGAGCTAAAACTTTTGGTAAGGGCTCTGTACAAGAACTAGTTAATATAACAAGCGACACATCACTCAAAGTAACAGTTGCTAGCTGGTTAACCCCAAAGGGTCACAATCTGTCTCATGACGGTCTCAATCCAGATTATGAAGTAAAGCCTACAGAGAAGGATATAGTCGCAAAGAAAGACGTCCAGTTGGAAAAAGCTATCGAATTATTAACAGCGCAACCGTAATTATTATAAAGATCGAAGTTTATTATAGTCACACACAATAATCATATGAAAATAATATTGCAGAAAGACGTTTCGAAATTAGGAAAAAAATACGACATAAAAGAAGTTAGTAGTGGTCATGCCTTAAACTTGCTGATTCCACAAGGCCTTGCAATACCAGCAACCTCTGAGGCAATCAGGAAAACCGAAACAGAAAGAGCCAAGTCCGAAGGTGAGAGACGTGTCCATACAGATTTGCTTGTAAAAAACATTCAAGATCTCGATGGTGTTACGGTAGAGATAAAAGGCAAAGCAAACGACAAAGGTCATTTATTTGCTGGTATTCACAAAGAGGCAATTGTAGAGGAATTACAAAAACAGACTAAGCTTCAAATAGATCCTTCATTTATAAATATTGAGCAACCACTTAAGACAGTGGGTGAGCATGTGGTAGAAGTTGATGGGGCAGGAAAGTCTGCCAAGTTCAAAGTAGTTATAACAGCTAACTAGTACGTTAGCAGAGTCAGTAGACGGAGAAATATTAATCTCTCGGACACGCAAAGCCTTGCAAGGCTTTGCTCTGATTCGGAAATTTCTTGCTAGAAATTTCCTGCATACGGTCCTCAAGATCAATATTTCTCCGTCTACTGAACTCGTACAACTAGTACCCAAAATTATATTACGTGGACGATCTTTTTGCGTTGGATGTCGTTGTTGAAACCAGTCTTCCTTTTTGTTGAAAATTGGACTTTACCTTCCTTGAGAGCAAATAGAGTATCGTCCTTGCCTATGCCTACGTTGTTACCAGGTAAAACTGAAGTACCGCGCTGTCTCACTATAATAACCCCAGGAGTGATATTTTGACCATGGTTAACTTTGACCCCCAAATATTGAGGATTTGAATCGCGACCGTTTTTTGATTGACCTGCGGCTTTTTTATGGGCCATATTAGTAAATTATAAGTAAAAAATAAAAAGTTAAAAGATGGACAAAAATCCATATCAATAACAGTTGTGATAGCTTAACACGGGGCTATTATTTATGCAACCCGATAATATGGCTAAGAATAAGGCTATTTCATGTCATTAATATGGCTCTGTTAAGCCATATAATAACCACCATGGTATTGACATCTGGGCTTGCAAATGCTAAACTATATAAAAGTGAGCTCAGTAGTCACCATGATTATAAAGCTCATTTTTATTATATGACAGAACTTACAACGGGTGTTTTGTTTCTTGTAACATCACTTTATGGTTCAGGACAGTCACAAGGACAGATAGCAAATGTCGCCAGTGCCAACCAAAATCAAGAGGTGATATCAGAAACTCTTACAGATAATGAGATCTTTACAACTAGGGACCAAGCAGTGATGGAAAAATATCTTAGACAGGTCTTCGCTGACGATCCTATTCTTGTAGAAGTTGCCCGATGTGAGTCAAGCTTCAGGCATTATGACAAGGATGGCAAGGTGGTCAAAGGAAGAATCGACAATGCCGATATTGGAGTTATGCAGATCAACGAGCGTTATCATGCGCAAACTGCAGAAAAACTCGGTTTAGATATTCACACTATTACTGGTAACGTTGCTTATGCAAAGTATCTTTTTGAAAAAGAAGGTACCAAGCCATGGTCAGCTTCAGAAAAGTGCTGGTCTATAGGTAACAGTTTGGCACAGAAGTAAAACAGAGGTGTCACCTCTGTAAAAAACAACAAACCCCCGAGTAATGGGGGTTTGTTGTTTTTTATATGCATTTGTCTGATATTTGCAAAACTGAACATCTGCCATAGGTGACTCACTTATGCTAAAGTATCAACAGAATGAACTCAACCTGTACCATTGATAGTTCGCCTTGGGAACACTTTGTTTCTGGGCAAACGATCGGGGAGGACATCGAAGTTCCTTCCGGTGATATTACTATCACTCTACTAATTGGTGATGGTCCAAATCCATGCACAAGAAGTGAGACCATTGACCGACAAACATCTTTCAAACTTCTCGATGAAATCCGCCGGTTGAAACGCCAATGCGGTGACAAGAATTGTAACATGTGCTGTTCCAGACCCACGAGGGGAATTGGCAATGTGATCTTCGAGAGCTGGAATGCCGGTAATCAAACTCTGACCCTTCGGCTTTGCTATGGTAGGTAACTCGCACGAAATTTCCGGTCTCGGCCGGAATTTCTTTTTTATAATGATGTGCTAGGATAGAAATGGTAAGCCCATCGAATTCATCGTCTATCTCCGACAACTGAACAAGGTCACAGCATCATCCAACTGAAGATCTTGTCTCACATCGTCCACGCAAGCGCGACTCTTCGGAGTCGCGCTGTTTTTTCAGCTAATAATAACGTCGCACAATTCAAAACCGCAAGACCCAGTGTCGTATAACAACTGTAGATATCTGTTTTGCAATGACTGTGAAGGGTATATAAGTCATTAGAAAAGCCAGCTCGTGTAGCGTTTTCCTTTTATTTCTTCACTATTGACACTTGCGACACATGGTGATATAGTTGTATCAGATGACTTTTACCATGAATTCACAACAAATGATCCAAATTGGACGTGGCAAAGTGCCTGATGACTTTCGTCTTATGGACTATGAGAGTTTCATCCAATTCCTCCACCTGCCGACTCGGAATGAGGGGGTGAAGGTTCTCGATAAAGTGCGCCAGTTGGTCCCAAGTACGCTGATCAGGACACTCAGCGGGGTAGTTGATATCAACACTTTCACGATCGTTGCAACTCAATCTGATATCTGCGTAATCGAGAGGAATGAAGCAATGTTCCTGCGCTACATTGGATCGTTTCCACCGGCAACCATTGACCTCTAACCAGTAGGGAGACCGGAACAAAAGCTCGAAAGTTCCCACAGATTTAACCCGGCAATCTCAATGGTTGCCGGTTTCTGCTTATACTGTTAAAAAATGTATTTTTTGTAGTATTACGCAAAGTTATACAACATCAAAGTACAGCTCAACAAAAGGGAAGGATCATAATTGAAACCTAGTCGAAAAGACACAATGTCGCACAATATATGTTTGACCGTGCTAGCTTGTGCGACATATGACTATAAATGGCCTTTCGCACTGACTCTTACTTAACTAGATTTGCGTTAATCTCTTTAATGAGGAACAAAATTTCTTAAACTGCTCATAAGACATAAGTTTTTGATATGCACTAAGCTTATTCTTTTTTCTTATTAGTGTATTTTCTAATGTCTCATCACTTATTTCTGAATTCATCATTAAAAAAATAACAGGATGTTTTATTTGAGTACTTACCCGATAATTATGTAGTTTGCTATTTAGACAACCCGATAAACATCTTGAATCTTTAGGAAAGAAAACGTCTACTAAAAAATTTCCGCCATCATAATATATATAAAAATCTGTTCTATTCCTTCTATCATCAGTAAAAAAATATTCTCGGTGTACATAGGGTTTTCCAAATAGACCTACAAGATAATCATAAACTTCTTTCTCAATTTTATGTGCACGATTACCGATCATAGTCGCTCGTTTAGAACTGTATTCACCCTTAGTGTAGTCAATTTGACCAGACAAACCTAATTGCATTCTTAAGGCTGGTAAGCCTCCATAAGCTCTTTGGATTTGTCTTGATGAAGGTAACTTATCGTAAGCATCGATTTCTATTGACGTTGGGTAATGGCCATGCTCGTCATAGAACATTTTGAAGCCATCTTTAATTTTTTCTATTGTCCATTCTTTTCTACCTTTTTTCATCCGACAATTATTTCACAATCGTCGATGTCGCACAACCATTCAATGAATTAAATCCTTGACCTTATAAGACCGACTAAGGGCTCCCAAATGTATGGCATGAAGATATTGTTGAAGATATATAATATTGGACCCTTTAGATAATCGCTCCAGATAGTTATGATCAGGTCTTTTATAAACTCCCAATTATCTATAAAAGTCTGTGACTCAATAATCGAACGTAGGTTGAGACCCAAGTAAGCCAGCAGTATTAGCCCAGCGATGACCAGTACAACAGTTTTTATGAGTCCCCTATTATAGCTAAATTTTTTTCTCATTTTAGAATTTTATTTTTGTGTTTAATACAGTTTAATACAAATGTTTACTTAATTTTATTATATATATTTTATCATGAATGCAGTGCAATTTTTTCGATTTAATTTATTTCAAAAAATGGACCATAACGAAATAACAAATTACAAATACGAAGCCGGATCCAAGGTTTTACCAACCGGAATGACGGAGTTTATACAGTTGACAACAGACGGAAATGCTTGTTTAGTAATTTTGAGAACCTGTAATCCTTGCGTAGCATAAACACCAAAGTGCAAGTGTGGACCAGTCGCTGCACCTGTGTTGCCACTATAAGCTATCACCTCCCCTGTATCGACTTTTTGACCAACAACAACAGAAGCCAATGAAAGGTGGGCATAAATTGTTGAGAGACCATTATCATGCTTCACAAGTACCCAACGACCGTAAGATTTACATTTCCTAATGGCGTCTGTATTACCAACACCGGTCACTACACCAGCCCTAGCTGATCTTACAGGTGTACCAATGGCCGCACGAAAGTCCATACCGTTATGACTTCCGTCTTTATAAAACTGCTTGTTATTGACCGAGAAATCTGTTCGACCATACCTCTGAGTAATATAGACATTGTCTAGAGGCCAAGACAAAACTCCAGTCCCAATGCTAGGCAAGAGTTTAGGGTCAATCAAAATTTTGAGTTGTGATTCATAACTATTTATTTCTCTTTGAAAAGCCAATGCCTCTTCTTTCTTTGTTGCCAACAATTTTTTGTAGTTGGCTTCATTATCGCTTGTTTCTTTCAGAATCTCGGCTTGCTCATTTGCTGTTGCCAGTACAAGGGCGCGTTCATTACCAAGCTGATTGTTGAGCTTTAGTAGTTCTGCTTTGGCCTTTTCACTGGCTTTCTTATTTGCCTCCAAATTTGCTTTATCTTTGCTCAATTTATCAATCTTGTCATAAAGACCCTCCTGTAAAGCACTGATCTGCTCTACCGAATCCAAAGTATCAGAAATTGATCTGCTGCCCAAAACAAGCGCAGGTAATGACTTTGTACCAACTTCATTTATCGTTGCAAATGTTTTAGATATAATTCTTTGACTATCGTTTATATCCCCTATTTTGCCAGATATTTGCATATCCAATTTTTGAATCTCATAATTTTTGGATGAAATTTTGTCCTGAGTGAGAGCAATATTCTTTTCCAATTTTTGTCTTGTTAACTGCAATGTCTTGATGGTTGACTGGAGTGTTGCAGATTGCGATGACAGTGTATCGATCTGTTTCTGATAGCTGGCAATTTCTTTTTCCAATTGAGCAATGTCCGAGTTTCTCTTGTCTATCTTGTCTTTGATTTCATCTACAGCTGTCGTCTGCGCTTGTGCACCAAAAAAGACGGATAATACAGACACAGACATAACGATATATAGTAATAGTTTTCTATAATGCATATTTATTTGATATCAAGAGGAACGTATCAGCGATCTTCATATTTCACTTAGCTAATGCAATCATTCTCCTACAATTATAGGAAAAGTACGACAATACCTATCTAACCCAGCTTGGCAATCGCTTGATCTAACCTTTGCAATGTCTCATCTTTGCCAATCAGATAAGAAGAAGTAAACGGATCTGGCGACTTTTCTTGACCTGTTACAGCAACTCTATACGGCCATAGAACGTTGCCACGACCACTCGCCTCTGCATATGACCAAACTTTACTTTTTATATTTTCAACTGTAAATTCTGATTCCAAAATACCACTTATAAGATTTTTAATTTCCTCAAGATGTTTTTTTGACTCTTCCCTACTTGGGCTCTTTTTCCACAAAAGCAGATCAGTGTCGTACTCAGTAAAATCCCTAACAAATGCCAAATCTCCGCCACGTTCGAATATCTTCCCTATTTCTCCAAAAGTAGAAATTTTCTCTCGGATAATAGGCTGAAAACGTGCATACATGACCTGATCGTCCTTTAACCAAATCGGCAAAAATGATACTGCCCTATTATTAAAATCATGATCGGTAAGTCTGGTAATATATTCCCTATTGAACCATTTGAGTTTCTCTGGATTGAAAATAGCTCCAGCTTTTTGGACCTTGTGAATGTCGAACTTTGATACAAGCTCTGTGAGATTGAAAATTTCTTCTGTACCACCTGGGTTCCAGCCGAGAAATGCCAAGAAGTTCAATAGTGCTTCGGGAATATAACCATTGTCACGATAGTACTCAACCGAAACCATAGCACCATGTTTACGCTTAGAAATCTTCTCGCGTGTATCTGAAAGAATGAGTGGAATATGACCATAGACGGGTCGTTCTTTCTCGCCGATTGCTTCCCAGATCAAAATTTGTCTAGGGGTATTGGACAAATGTTCTTCACCGCGGATGACGTGTGTAATACCCATCGTTATATCGTCGACGACGTTGGCAAAATGAAATATTGGTTCATCAATACTTTTTGCAATAACGAAATCGCCAAGTTCGGTGGTATTGAACTTGATCTCACCTTTTATCAAATCTTTAAAGATGATGTCCTTGTTTGGATTGCGAAACCTGATAACCTCTGCCCTCTGACCTTCCTCTTTGACCTCTTCTTTTGAAATATAAATATGTCCACTAGCCAATAACTTTTCCAAGTATTTTTTGTGGATCGCCAGATTGTCCGATTGGATGACTGTTTCATCAAACTCTAGACCTAGCCATTTGAAAGCATCGAAAATGCCTTGGGTATATTCTGGTTTGTTACGTTCCTTGTCTGTATCTTCGATACGAAGAAATATCTTCCCATCATTCTGTTTTGTATATAAATAATTAAAAAGGGCTGATCTGGCACCACCAACATGAAGGAAACCGGTAGGACTTGGAGCAAATCTGGTTATTATTTTCATTGTTTGATTTTAGCATATTCTGGGTTGCTGGGCATGGTCTTTCCGGAATGTGTCACATACCGACGATGCGATGCGTCCGGGATGTCTCTCATCCCTGAACAAACAAAAAACCACCGTTTGGTGGTCCTTTGCATCTAAAACGACTCCGGATAAATTAACCCTTGAAATCTACACCAACAGTCGCCGAAGCTTTGAAGACTTTCATGATGACATTACCCTTTGAATCCTTGACTGGAGTATTCTTTGTGGCGTCAAAACTTGCACCACCATTGTCAGAATAAATAACGGCATAATATGTAGCACCATCTACCATAGGCTGTGTCAAAGTAATCTTGCCAGGACTAATGCCAGTTTTGAACTTTGCACTACCGATGACTTTACCAGGCAATCCGGCATTGTCAGCTTGAACTACAACCCAACTATCTGCTGAAACTTGTACTGAAGAAAGATAGACGACGTTGCCAGGATACTGATCTGACATAACTATGCGATTGATAGCTGTATCAGTATCGACTACTGCTGGGCTCTCGTCAGGATTTGTAGTAGAAGGTACTTCACTCTTATCACTAAATACCATGACACCGATGACAATGAGAACGATAATGACTATTACAGTCACAACCCATTGCCATGTTTTGATTCCGCTCTGAGGTTCCATTTTTTTATTAAATGTTTATGACTATTAAAATACGACTTAGTTATGAACAAAGTCTAACATACTATTTCTCATGTTCCAAGGCTAAATTCAAGATTGCATTGGCGATCAACTTGGCACTATCTAACCTGGCAAATTCACGAGCTTTGGCGCGCATAAGCTCGGATATTGAATTGGTGCCTATAATTCGCCCTATTTCCTCTATAAGTACATGCGAACTTAGATTATTTTCTTCGATAACCGAAGCAGCGCCAGTTTTGCCGTATGATATTGCATTCTGGGTTTGATCATGAGAAATAGAACTTGGCAATGGGATTATAATCGATGGAACGCCCCAAGCGGCTATTTCAAATATTGTCGAACCAGCCCTAGAAACCACCACATCAGCTACTCCTGCCGACATACGCAGAGCCAGTTCATTGAGATAATCAAATGGGTGATATCTAAATGAATACTGATGATCTTTGAGCACGACGGTCGAAGTTGACTTTATTTCTTCCAAATTGGCTTTGCCTGTTTGGTGAATTACTTGATAAGAATTGAGTAGTTCGGGCAATGCACTAACTATAACATCATTGATATTTTGTGAGCCTTGCGAACCACCGAGAACAAGTACAGTCGGCGTACCCTCTTCTAGATTGAGAAATTCCCTTGCGCCATTTTTGAGAGGTTGAATAATAGAGCTTCGGATAGGATTGCCAGTGTATGCCACTCGATCTTTGTGAATAAAATATTGGATGGCATCTGGATATGAGAGGGCAATTTTCTTTGCAAACTTCCCTGCCCAAGCATTGACTTTGCCAGGCTTGCTATCTGACTCGTGAATAATGATCGGAATATTCAAAATTTTTCCAGCCAACAATGTTGGAAAGCTAGCGTATCCACCTTTACCAAAGATGACGTCTGGATATATCGAATAAACCTTGATAAGAGCCCAAAAACAACCGTAAGCAGTCTTGAAAATGTCAGTAAAATTTAATAATGAAAAATATCGTCGCATCTTCCCCGCTGGTATCTGGATGTATTCGATACCATAATCAAACAGAGCTCGAGAGTTGTAGGGAGTCGGAGCCATATAGTACAACTGCGGATTGAGAACTTTTTTCTCCTTGACCACCTCTTGTATCGCCTCAGCAACTGCAATTATTGGATAAAAGTGACCACCCGTTCCACCACCTGTAAAAAGAATTTTCATGGGCTTATTTTACTACAATATGAGAATTTTGCATATAAAAACGAAACCCCACGGTGGGGTTCGTGAGGTGTACTACTAGTGCCATCTATAAGCGGTAGAAGAGGAAGGCAATGATCACAAGTAGTACTGCTACCAAAACATGTGACAATATCACAATATTCTTCCATCGCTTCACTTTGAAAAGGAACTGGGTCCATTCGTCATGGGAATCTGGATCTCTATCTACACTAATCAGACTTGATGTGTAACCAGTCATTCGAGAGATCGCGAAGCATGCAAAGAGATAGACTACCAACAAGGCACTCCATAAGTAAGCTATTGTATTCATCTGTAATGAAAATACCACAAAATCCATTACAGTCAAGCTGCTTTAATTTATGATAGAGCATGGATAAGTTTACTATACTCCATCAATTTCACATATAAAAAATCCGAGGCCCCATAGGAGCCTCGTGGTGTCCGCAAAATATGCGGATGCTCATTTGATGTATGAGCTGATGACGATCGTAACCACAGCAGACAGCATCAACAGCGATAAGTAAAACTGGATCTTTCCGCTCCAATAACCAACTCTTGTCCACCCTTCCAGTGCCTGACGAACCGGATCACTCATCGGACGACTGGTAATATCTCGATAGTGACTGAAATACCAGCGGCGCCGACCATTAGAGACGACGATGACTACGCCGGAGACAAGGATGCCAAAAAGCATCACAATAGTCGCATCAATTATGTACGCGTTCATTCAGGATAGACATTAACATACTAAATTATGTAATGTCAATGTTGACACAGAAAATTCTAACTTGAAACTTCAACTCGATTCTGGTGAATCTAATAACTCCTTTTCCTCAACATCACCCTCTCTACCGCCTTGTAAATATCCTTCTCACCTAGACCATAATGTTCGGCAAGTTCATCTGGCCTTCCAGACTGGCCAAATTTGTCTTTGACGGCTACAAATTCGATTGGAACTGGAAAATGTGCCGACAAAATCTCCGCGATTGCCCCACCTAGTCCGCCACTCATTTGATGTTCTTCGCAGGTTACCAAAGCACCATATTTGTGAGCAAATTTTATAACCGCATCTTCATCCAAAGGCTTGATAGTCGAAATATTCATGACACCTACTTTCTTGCCTTCGGCATCAAGCTTTTTTGCAACCGTGATAGCCTTGGCCAAGATTGGTCCTGTAGCAATAATGCCCACCATTTGTTTACTTTCTTTTTTTATTTTAACTGAAATTCCCGCATCATCTTTTGATTCAAAAATGATATGTGCTTTACCTATTTTGAATTCATCTTCTTCAGAGGTAATAACTGGAGATTTCTCACGCGGAAGTCTGACATATGTCGGATCTTGTGTTTTTGATATAGCAATTATTGCCTTTTTTGTTTCAATAGCGTCGCAAGGTGAAATAACTGTCATATTTGGCAATGAACGCATGAGGGCGATATCTTCTAGAGCCTGATGACTACCACCGTCAGCGCCAACATTGAGTCCGGCGTGAGTTGAGACGATCTTGACTGGAACATTGTTGTAACAGATAGTCGTACGGATCTGTTCCCAATTTCTCCCAGGACTAAAAATGGAATAAGAAGAAGCAAAAGGTATCTTGCCTTCATGAGCAAGTCCAGAGGCAACGGTTACTAGGTTTTGTTCTGCCACTCCAACTTCAATATATCTATCCGGAAACTTTTTCTTGAACTCACCCAACCCAGTCGAGTCAGAAAGATCCGCGGATAAGGCGACGATGTTTTTGTTTGTATTGGCGACGGCAATCAGAGCCTCACTATAAGCCTGGCGCATGGAGGCATACAGAGGTGTAACCTCTGTAACACCTGCATTTTTCGCATCTGCAATAGTTATCATTCCCATTGCTCTGGAAGCTATCTCAATCTCCTCTTTTGTGGACGGCGCTTTGCCATGCCATTCGTATTTGCCTTCAAATTCAGGAACACCCTTGCCAGAAATAGTCTTGGCAATAATAACAGTCGGTTTTCTAGAATCCATTTTGGCTGTCTCCACCGCCCTATCAATCTCAACAAAATTGTGACCATCAATTTCTATAACTTGCCAATTAAACGCGCGCCATTTATTTGCCAATGGCTCTAGTGGCACGACAGTATCAGTATTGCCACTAATCTGAATATTGTTCCGATCAACAATTGCAATCAAACTAGAAATCTTCTCTTTGCCAGCAAGCATGATCGCTTCCCAAGTATTACCCTCATCGAGTTCACCATCACTCATAAGACAAAAGAATTTCCTACCAGATGTTTTGGCATTATCCATTCTATCTGCTAATGCCATACCGAGAGCTTGTGACAAGCCTGAGCCAAGTGGTCCAGAAGAAGTCTCCAATATTTTTAGAAAATTACGATCAGGGTGACCTTGGAGCTCTGAGCCGAACCTTCGAAGAGTCTTTAGTTTGCCCAAATCGAAATATCCAGCGTGCGCTAAAGTAGCATACAAGACGGGACAAATATGGCCGTTAGATAAAACTACTCGATCTCTATATTGCCAAGAAGGATTCTTAGGATCGTGTTTGATTGAATAGAAATACAGATAAGCAAAGATATCGGCCATATCGAGAGACCCGGCTGTATGACCAGATCCAGCATGGATAAGCATATGAACTACTGATTGGCGAATGAGTTTTGCCTTTTCTTGTAATTGACTAACTTTTGCTTCTGTTAAAGACATCAGGTTAATTTTAGCATAAAAATAGAAAGTAATAGCAAATCACATACTCGTTGTCAGAAAAAATATTTTGCACATGTTGCTCCTACTTAAAACTCATAAAAAAGCAAACCACCAGAGAGAATCTGGTGGTTGGAAAGAGAACAAGGAACAGAGTTCACTTCAATTTGTAGTGGTGTGGACTATAATTGGCGACCAATCTTCCTGCAGTCACTCGGACACCGACAAAAGCGTCCTTGTTGACCGACCTGAAAATATACTCGCGAAAATAATCGCCAAACCTGACTGCCAATTCATCGAGTTTGTCACGGGTATGTACCTGCAGACCCTGAAGTTCAAAATCGGCGAAATAGAATCGTGGAACAAACGACCGATCGCACGGGACGACTTCTCCTTCGAGCCCATCGCATTGAAGCTTACGGTCAAAGGTGAGCTGACAGCCAAGATTGAGCTTGTTACGGAAATCACTTTCGACTACGAAATCGAAAAACGTTTTCCCTATTCCTGTACCAAATCCGTATACGGTTACCTTGATTTTCATGCCAAACTCTCCTTCTTTTTTGGTTGTTCAAGTTCTACCAGACTTGAGATTACATCTTGTCACAAATCATGTCAACACAACCTCTTGAACGCCTCAATAGCATCAAAACTATTCTCCGCATTGAAGATGGCTGAGCCTACTACAAGCCTATTTGCACCAGCTTCAATAAGTCTAGGGGCACTATCAAGCGATACTCCCCCATCGACTGAAATAGTCAGCTCAGGATATATTGAAAGGATTAACTTAATTTTTTCTATGACTTTGTCGTCAAAACTTTGACCCTGGAAACCAATATTATCTATTCCCATACACTGGATAAATTGGATATCACCTATGTATTTTTCTATCAGAGCTATGTCTGTTTCAATATTTAAAGCAAGACCTATCTCTACCTGATCTTTTATCTGGGCTATCGCTTTTGCAAGATCACCCTTCATTTCTACATGAATGATGATCCTAGATGCACCAGCCCTAACCCATTCTTCTGCCACTTCCTCGGCGCGGTTGACCATCAGATCTATTTCATAATTTAGATTTTCCCAAAAAGGCAAACCTAGATCCTCACTCAATAATTTTTCGAATGTATCATCATGTTTCTTGTACGGCCAAGTAGCATTTGGGACGAATTGACCGTCACAAATATCAATTTGAACAGTTTTGACTGCACCTTGGACTAGAGAGGCTTTGTCTTCTAGTTCGGCGAAATCTCGAGGTAAGATTGCGGGGATTATTTCTATTTTTGATTTAGACATGTATGGAGTATATCAAATATATTTGATTATTTCTTCATCAAATTTTGATAATTATTTTATCAGGATTTTATCTGGTTTTGATATGGTCCTTTGACGCCGGCTGACTGGTGTCGAATCGTGGCTCGTCATCCGTGATTCATGAGTTCAATTCTCATAGCCGGCTTAGTTAAGTATAATTAATAAACAAAAAAATTGACAAATACTTTCAATTTGATAAAATGGTCAGTGACGGGCCAGAATATAGTTACCAGTCGAATCATGGAGGGAAAAACCGCAAGTATTGCGGTTTTTCTTTTGTAGACTTCCAACTTTATTTAGCGCCACACCTACTCAATAGAATCAATTAGTTGATTGCGCCTCTCGTGCTTTTCTTCATTACTAAAAGGAGTATTCAACCATTTTGTAATAGCATTCTTTGCCTGTTCTTCATTTACAAATCTGGCACCGATAGATAATACGTTTGCATCATTATGTTCACGAGAAAGTTTTATGATATCGAGATCGATCGTTGGCGAGACATCTCCATACCAGACTACTGCTCGAACCCCAGGAAAACGATTTGCAACTATCGCCTCACCCTGTCCAGAACCACCAAATATAATGGCTTTTGTTGCACCAGTCATGTCTTCAGCAACCTTGAGAGAGGCTGAGCTCATATATACAGGATAATCATCTTCGGGCACAAGAGTGTGCGCCCCGACATCTAGAACCGAATACCCTTCCCCTTCCAGCCAAGTTCTAATTTTATCTTTTAATTGAAATCCAGCATGATCGGCAGCTAAGATTATTTTTATATCGTCTTTGTTCATAAGGGTATTTTAGCATATCCATAAATATTATCGTCATACAATATACATATCAAAATAATACTGCTATGTATTGACAATTTCTCGTTTTGTTGTACACTACATTTCAGATGAACCTTCTATTCCTGCTCGGATTCACATGGATCTTCCTCATCATCGTCGCCTTCGCCACCGGACTTGCGGTAGGTGGTCCACCCACAGGACGCCGTTGGGCCGGTTGGATGTTTCGCAAAGGCACCGATACAATCTGCTCACTCGCAAGGTTACTCTTTCTGTGTCTGAGCGAACTCTGCATGGTCTTCTCGAGATTCTTCAAGTGGGCACGCTCACGAATCTGAATCATGGCGAGGACGGAGGTTGACACCAACCTCCACCCTCGCCGTTTTTGTATCCATTATTTCAAAATTTTCTCTATCTCCTTCCAGTCATACACTCTCTTTACCAAAGGATGTGTATCGACCCTATTCCATGGTTTATCAAGCAAGAGCACTTCTATCCCCTTCTCCGCTAGATCTGTTGCATAAATTGGCGCATCTTCAATCATTAATTCGATACTATTTTCAATACATACTTCAGATTTCATCTTTTTATTTTTGTTTTCACCAAAGAAATTTGTGAAGTGAATTTTATGAAACAAATTGAAAAAATGTTTATTTAGCCAATTTAAGGTCTTATCCTTGAATTTTTCTTCTCTTGAAGTAATGAGGTGTAATTCATAATAATTTCTTAACTCTTTAATTGTCTCGACAGAACCAGAGACGGGGATGACCTCATCGTGCATTTGAGAGGATATAAACTCATGAACCCTACGAATAGCCTCATCCATATCAATGTTCCAAACTGCGCGTAAATCATAAGTATAGATATCATCGAAGCATAGATTTGTTCCGTATCGTTCATTATGAAATTGACAATATTTGTGATTAAAATCGAACAATATATCATCAAAATCTATTCCAATTCTTTTCATAATTATATATTGAGTTAATTATCAGTAATTATTGTTCATAAAAAATAACAAATCTGCTAAAATATCTATGTGGATAATCCTAAACTAATCAAGCACCTAGAGCAAATCGGGCTTACAGATAAATCCGCTTTGGTCTATGCTTACCTTCTCGAAAGTGGAGGTTCATTCCCGTCAATTATATCTCAAAAAACAAAACTAAATAGAAGTACGGTATACAAAATCTTAGACGACCTAAAAGAAAAAAACCTCATAGTCGAGTCAAAAAAAACAAAAAAACTTTACTACAAAGTATTAGACCCAGACCGACTACTCAAATTTACAAAGAATAATATAGAAACGGCAACCGACAGACATGAGAGTGCCGAAAGATTATTACCAAGATTGTTAGATCTATTTAGCTCAACCGAGGAAAGACCAAAGATCAATTTTCTCGGTGGCCCTAATACCCTAACCGAACTCTATCATGATGCTGTACACGAAACTGGTGATAGTGTTATCAGAATATTTGGAAATCAAGACATCTTTGCAAAATATTTATCAAAAGATGAGTTGGTAGAAATAATAAAGGAGAAAGAAAAAAATAATATCGAAACAAGAGAGATACTTCCCGATACCGAATCAAACCGTAATTATTATGATCAAACTTTCATTTTGGCAAAGAAATCATTAACACCGAAGGTACGTTTTGTACCAAAAGATCTGTATGCATTTGGATCTATGGTTGTTATATTTGGCATTTCCAAAATTGCAATAATAAAGCCGACTCAAAATAATCTCAGTTGCACAATTATTGATGATGAAAATATCCAAAAAACATTCAAGATGATATTTGAAATCTGCTGGAATAAGGGAGAGGAATAGTTTTATTTCAATAGACTAGCGTGTAAGCGGATGTGGCATGCTCATCTCATTAACCTCACCTACCTCCCATTGACCCTCCTCATGGTACTCGGTCCAAAGTATCCAGTGCCCTTGGTTAATCCATATGGTGTAAGGATGTCTTTTGCATAGTACTCTTGGTATTTGGTAAGAGCTTTTGCTGTTGCAGGGCCGAAGTATGATGATTCATTACCCTTGGAGCCTGGTCCGGTTAGAGATACGGTGTATCCGTTGTCATTGAGGAAGATCTGGAGGTATTTGACATCTATGCCTGTTGAGTTGAGTTTAAGTACTCTAGTGAAGACATATGATGGTGGTAATCGGGATGTGGTGGTAAGAGGAGAAACACATGGTTTTGTGATTGTTTGTGTCTGTGGAGCAAGTTTGTATTTGTTTAGAGCATCTCTAGTAAGTGGTCCGTAGTAGCCCGTGTTGTAACCTTGAGCAAGATAACCTGCTTTGATGAGGAGATTTTGGAGTTCTAGGACAGAAGCATTTCGTAGACCATATGCAAGATTGATGAGGTTGGTTGGTATAGCGAGTTTTGTAACTGTGGTTGTGCTTGGGGTACATAGTGTAGAGAGTGGTTTCTGAGGAACAGTTGGTGTGAATGTGCCTAGGGGTGAGCCGCCACCGGAGGATGAACTACCTGGAGATGATGGTGAAGAACCAGCACCAGTAGTACCACCACCTCCACCACCCGTTGTACCACCACCACTTGCAGGAGTTGATGGTGTTGGTGTTGGATTTAGAGGTGTAGGTGTAGGAACTGATGGATTGGCTGGTGTTGGGGTGGAAGTAGGTGTAGGAGTTGGTGTAGATGGTGTGGTGTTTG
>CAZNUY010000010.1:0-24664 GCA_964576745.1 uncultured Candidatus Saccharibacteria bacterium
TTGGTCATGGTTGCTGATGACTGAATGACCAAAAGACCTTACAATTTTTAGATTGTGAGTCTGCGAGTATTTCAAAAATTAGTACTTACTACTGTTCTCCTCAATGTACTATTCCAAAATCCCATCCAAATCAACATCATACAACATCGCCTCGGAAATCAAACGATAATTAAATAATTCTTCTTTCTTGAACCAGTGAGCAATCTCATCTTCAGCCTCTTTGACTGAGCCCGAAGCGTGGACCAAGTTTCGAACAGAACGTCCATCTACATCACTCATCTGATATGAATCAAGAACGTAGTCGCCTCTTATTGTTCCAACCGGTGACATCAATGGCTCGGTACTACCTGTAATCTTACGAACTATTTGTACTGCATGAGCCCCCTGCCAAACCATTGCAATCACTGGACCTTTGGTCATATAGTTGACCAAGTTTTTCAATATGATTGAGGTGATCTTCAACGGATCAGTGTGAGGTGGAGTAAGACCTTTATCTGTATACCCCTTGATCGTCTTTAGACCTGTTTTCATCCTCCACTCAGGATCAATAGTGTAATGTTTCTCGACGAGCTCTGGCGTTGGTACCATCATTTTGAGACCAATTAATTTTAGTCCTATTCTTTCGTATCTTTGGATAATTTCCCCTATCAATGTACGTTGGATACCATCTGGTTTTATTATTACCAATGTTCTTTCTGTTTTAAAATGCGGAGTCATATTATTTATAAATTATTAATAATTATTTATATTTTAGTCAAAATTTCCGCCCCACTTTTTGTAATTACGACAGTATGTTCAAAATGCGCCGATGGTTTGCCGTCAGCCGTTCGGAATGTATAACCATCTTTATCAAGTTTTATATTTCTAGTTCCAAGATTGAACATCGGCTCTATTGCAATCACCATACCCGCCTTGAGAGTGTCACCTTTTCCCGCTTCACCATAATTTGGTACATAAGGATCTTCGTGGACAGAATAACCAACACCATGACCAGCCAACTCTTCCACCAAGCCGTAGTTATTTGAGTAAGCAAAACGAGATATCGCCTGACCAATATCGCCTGTCTTCTTGCCATCTTTTGCCATTTTTATACCAGCATACAAAGCTTTTTCTGTTACATCCAGAAGTTTCGAAAGTTCAGGTGCGATTGTTCCGACAGGAACAGTCACAGCTGCATCTGTTATGAGACCCTTGTGCACCAAACCCAAATCAATACTTACAACATCTCCTTCCTGCAAAATTTTTTCCTCCTCATTTGGGATACCATGGACAACCTCATCATTTACAGAGACACAAATAGTTGCAGGGTATGGCCGTTTTGCACCATATGGTTTGTAATTTAGAAATGCTGAACTATCACCACCCTCTTTTATCAGCTCAAATGCTCGGTTTTCTAGATCCCAAGAAGATAGTCCTGGTTTTACCATCTTGGCCAATTCAGCCAAAATATATGCATGTCTTTTGCCACCCTCTCGAAGAATGTCAATTTCCTCCTTGGTTTTTATGGTAATCATTAGTACTAAAACTACAACAATCCGACCCTTTTGACAATATCCTGATGAATCTCCTCTGGTGTCCTCTCTCCATCTACATATACAAAGTTATAATTTGGATTGTCACGATAAAACTCAATGGTTGGAGCAACGTCAGTCTCATACCAACCCAAACGTTTGCGTATATCTACTTCTGTATCATCTTGTCTCTTTCTCTTAAGAAGTCGTTTGACTGCTTCTTCTTGGGATATGCCTATATTAATTACCCACGGCTTATCAAATTTGTAAAAACCGAACATCGAATGCAAAACTCCCGCCTCATGAAACTTTCGCGGAGTACCGTCGAAAATGAGATGCTGATTGCCATTGTATTGTTCAACCAAAGGTTTGACCCACATATGTACAGTCAGGAATTCAGGCATGAGTCCTCCGACATCATAAACACTCTTGGTCAACTGCTGAGTCTTTGAACTACCTTTTATAAAGTTCCGAAATTCTTGGCCAGTATAAATATTGAGTATTTCGTGTGCTGGGTCTTTCTCTTTCAATACTTTGACCAACATCTCGATCTGGGTACCCTTACCACAACCAGAGCGACCAATAAAAACAAATGATTGTAAATTCATTACGATATTATATCGTACAAAACCTAAAGATTAAAACTAACAGAAAAAGCCGAATCCGAAGATTTTAGATTTTAAATTTAAGATTTGAGATTATTAGTATTCCCGCATCGCAACCTGAGCGTCTATTTTCTTCAATAGATCTAGAACTACCGACACAACGATGAGAAGTGCTGTGCCACCAACTGCTACAGAACGATTGTTATCTGGAGAGAATGCTTGGATTATGAGAGGTAAAATAGCGATAACACCCAAGAACAGAGCACCGACCAAAGTTATCCTAGTTACAATATTACCAACATGTGTCTGAGTATGCTCACCTGGTCGAACACCTGGTATAAATGCACCACTTCGTTGAAGATTCTCCGCTATCTGTTTTGGATCAAAAGTAACTGCTGTGTAAAAATATGTAAACAAAACTACTAAACAGAAGTAGATAATTCCGTAGACAAGCTGATTTGTGAGGAGTGCTGAAACATAAGAACCGATATCGGCTAACCAAGGATACGCAGTTACCTTGGACAATGAACTAGCGATAATCTGAGGAAATAGAAGAATAGAAAGAGCAAAGATTATTGGAATAACGCCAGATTGATTGAGGCGAAGTGGTAAGTATGTAGTCGAACCACCATAGACCTTGTTGCCTCTCACCTGCTTTGCATAAGTTACAGGAACTGACCTCTCCGCCTCTGTAACATAAACAACAGCCGCAACAGAGACTACTGCTATGACCAAGACACCGATATAGAACGGTAGATCAGATATACCAGTGGTTGAAATCTTCTGGATATTTTGAATTATTGAAGTAGGTAAACTCGATACAATACCAGCAAAAATAATCAATGAAACCCCGTTACCAATGCCATATTCAGAGATCAATTCACCTATCCACATAAGCAACATCGAACCAGCAGTAATAACCAAAACATTTACAATGAATGCAAATGTATCAAGCTGAGGCAAAACATTCTGACTTTGCAAAAGAATAATAAATCCAACTGCTTGAATAACAGCAAGAGGAGCGCCGAGCAATCTGGAATACTGTGAAAGTTTCATTCTTCCCGCTTCACCGTCGTCATGAAGCATGGCTTTCCAACTTGGAAACATCATAGTCAAAAGCTGGATAATGATCGAGCCCGTAATGAAAGGACCGACACCAAGCATTACAATAGATAAATTTGATAGACCACCACCAGAAAATATGTTCAAAAAGCCTAAAAGTTGGCTAGAAGATAATAATCTAGATAAATTTGTTGGATCAACACCAGGAATAGGAATCGTTGCCAAAACTCTGAACAATACCAAAGCAATAATAGTGAAACCAATTCTCTTTCTTAGCATTGGATCTTTCAAAGCAACCGTTATTTTTTCCAAAAATTTTTGCATATTTGTAATTGAGACCCTCTATTAATTCTGCTATTTGAGACTATTATTTAATCCTACTATTTCTTGACGGACTTCTTGGCTACAACTTCTTTCTTCTTGCTTACCACCTCGGGAGATTTTGCTTTATCGGTTTTGGATTCATCCTTTTTTGTTTCTGACTTATGTTCTTTTGCCACCTTTGGTGTTTTTGGTTTGGTTGATTTGATGACTTTCTCTGTGATCTTTGTTACTGAACCACCAGCCTTAACGATCTTTTCTAAAGCTGGTTCAGAAATATAGCAACCAGAAACTGTAATGGACTTTGTAATTTCACCATCACCCAATATTTTTACTTGAGGAATTCTTCCTGACAAAGTCTGGACTATACCCTTTTCCACCAATATTGTAGGTGTAACTGCATCATTTGCAGAAAAATTGGCTTCTATAATTGATAAATTTACAACAACTGGTCGCTCTTGGAATGGTTTGTTGGAGTTTTTTCCACGTCCACGAAGCTTAGGAAGACGCTTGATAATATCTCTCCATTCTGGTCTTCGCTTATTACCAGCACGTGCTGACTGTCCTTTGCCTCCACGACCAGCAGTCTTACCGCGCTTACCTCCACGAGCAACAATCATGCGCTTTTTATTTGGATGATTTCTTTTTAGTTGATTTGTTTGCATGTTATTTTGAATTTAGATCTGGATTATTTGTTGACAGCGACTTTTGAATTCAAAACTTTTCTACTTACTTTGTTCAATTTCTTCAAAGCTTCAATAGTTGCTTTTGCATTGTTCAAACGATTTTTACTTCCAGAAATGAACTTGGCACAAACATCCTTGATACCAGCAAGTTCGATCACTGCACGAGCGGAACTACCTGCAACAACACCACTTCCCTTAGCTGGAAAGATCTTGATCATGGCACTAGAATATTTACCTTCGACTGCATGAGGAATGGTCATTTGAGGTGAGAGTGCAACACGAATCAAATTTTTCTTTGCTTCACGAGTAGCTTTATCAACAGACAATGCAGTATCACCACCTTTACCCAAACCAACTCCCACACGACCCTTTCGATCTCCTGCAACAACAGCAACACTGAATGAATACCTTCGTCCTCCAGTGACAACACGAGTCACACGACGAATATCGATAATTTTTGAATCAAATTCTGGTTTTACTCTTTCTCTAGGTTCGTTTCGATTTGATCTTGGACTGCGACTATTCTGACCTTGTCCTTGAGCTCCTCGTCTACCTGTATCTCCGCGCATCCTGCGACCAGGAGTAAATTTGTTTTGTACAGCAACCTCATCGTGTCCCACAACCTCAGGAACAATTGTAGCAACGTCTACACCAGTTGCAGGAATAGCCATATCAACCACTGTTTCATCAGCTGGGCTTATAACTTTATTTGTTTTTATTTCTTTATTTGTAGACATAGTATTTTAAAATTCTAATCCGCCTTTTCTAGCAGCGTCTGCAAAGACTTTTATCTTGCCGGTATAGAGATAGCCATTTCGATCAAATACGACTTTGGTTATCTTTGCAGCTTTTGCCTTTTTTGCAATATCTACACCCAATTCTTCGGCCTTTTCAACTGGAGTCTTGGCTTTTGAAGTCTTCGAATCAGAAGATACCAAAGTATGACCTTTATTGTCATTTATTATCTGAGCATAGATATATTTGTGAGATTTGAAAATAGAAAGTCTTGGTCGTTCTTCTGTACCATGAATCTTGGCACGGATGCGAGCCTTTCTTCGCGCAAATATTTTACTTTGGATTTGGAGTGTTTTCATATGATTATGCGGCTTTCTTACCTTGCTTACGTCTTATAACCTCATCTGAATATCGAACACCCTTTCCAAGATATGGCTCAGGTTTCTTTAGTGATCGTATCTCTGATGCAAATTGACCAACTTTTTCGATATCAATACCTGAAATAGTAACTGTGTTTTTCTCTGATGTAACCTTGAGATCTGCTGGAATAGGAAGAGTAATTGTATGAGAAAATCCTAGAGCCAAAACAATGTCTTTACCCTTGATATCTGCCTTGTATCCGATACCTTCAACTATCAATTTCTTTTCGAATGCCTTATTGACGCCAGCAATCATGTTTCTGATATGAGATGCATATGTACCCCACTCTGCTTTTGCCTGAAGACCATTGTGACTTGGAGTAAGAGTTATTTCATTGTTAGCAATTTCAACATGAACATTTGATTTGATCTGTTTTGAAAGCGAACCAAGAGGACCTTTGATCGTGATCAGACCAGCCGAAAAGCTTGCTTCGGTCTTTGGTGGTAATACAATAGGTTTTTTTGCAATTCTGGACATGATTTTATTATTACCAAATCTTAAACAACACTTCTCCGCCGACCTTGTTCTTCTTGGCTTCAGAATCTGTCATAATGCCTTTTGATGTAGAGATGAAACTATTACCAAAACCACTGCGATACATGCGGATATCATCAGACTTCATATATACGCGTCTAGAAGGCTTGGAAATACGTTCTGCTCCATGAATACGTGGTCCTGAATCGAGATATATAAGACCAAGTTCCAAATCGCGTGTAAAGACTTTGCCTTTTTTCTCAACACTCGCTATGTAACCTGCTTTCTTAAGAGCGTGAGCAATATTTTCTGCGAATTTTGAGTATGAAACAATAACAACAGGCTTCTTGGCATCACTACCGTTTTTGATACGAATTATGAAATCTGAAATTGGGTCGGTTACCATGATGATTTTTTTATACCAGGAATTGTGCCCTCATTGGCAAATTCTCGGAAACAGATACGGCAAATATCGAAATCCCTCATATAGCCATGCTTGCGACCACAGCGGAAACAACGTCTTACGACCCTAGATTTGAACTTAGGTTTCTTTTGTGATCTTGCTATAACTGATGTTTTTGCCATTTTTGTAAAAAAATGAAGATTGGTTAGCTGCTCTTTCCCTCTCGAGAATGACGTGCTTCCAATCAATATTTTATTGAATACCCTATTTGTTAAGGTTTTTATAGACTAGCAAATGAGGCCTAAGAAGTCAATGCTTTAAATAGGTTCTTAATTCACTTAAAATATTGTGTAAACGGCCTTTAAATTCAAGGTTTGGTTTGGAGCAGATTATATATATTCTCAATGTATTGTTGTGTGATTATGTCTGGTGAAATTTTCAGAACAATAAAGTCACCAAATTCTTCTATTTGATCGAGATTTGATATGGTAGACAAAAGATTGGTATATGTCTTACTAGTTACAAAATAGACATTTCGATATTTCTCGAACCTGCTTTCTGAATACATGGAAACTACCTCGCTAAGTCTCCTTGATTCTGCTCCAGTCAAAAAGATTGTATAATATCGGAACCAGTAGTCTCTATCAGGTACAGCATTAATTATAAATAAATCACGCTCGTCTATTCCTCGATTGCGGGCAATCTCTGCAAATTGATAAAATTTTTCATCCTGTGATACGTAGTTGTATGGAGTATGCCTAGTTGTCTGTGCACGAACGAAAGTCTTTATTGCAAATATACCAACAACTACCATTATAATTATGACAACTGATCCCCAAAAATTGTAGGTTGGTATAATATGTTTGGAATGAAAATCAGAAATAGATTTACTAAGCCGTTGCCAGCCTGGTATCTGGATTAACATTTCAAAAGCAATAGAGAAAATAAAGAAAAGACTAAGAATAAAAGTCTGATAAATCGAACCGGGGACCTTGGAAGTAACAAGTGAAATTGCTATTAGGTTTGCAAAGAACCAAATAATAGAGAGGGAGATAATTTTCAACGATTTTGATTCAATCCGATCCCTGCGCCAAATAAGAAAAATAATTCCAATAACAATGGCTATGCAGTAATAAGGATATAAATCGTACAAATATCTATTCGGTAGATAATCTGAAAAAAAAGCATGCCAAGGTCTGGCCCAGTTTTCATAATCGTTAAAATGTTTGAAAGGAACAACAATTTCTTGTAGAAAGGTTTGTTGGGAGCTCAGAAACAATATTCCGTAATGTATTAATACTAATAATATGGAGCTGAGACTAGCAAGTCTTACCTTTAAGTTGAAACGTTCATCATAAAAAAGGACAATAAGAAAAGTGGCCAACGGAATTGCACCCAGAACATTTTTTATTAGTAGTGGTAATGTAGAAATGACCGCAATTAACATTATCGATCCTATCGAAAAATTTTTTCTTTCGTATTTGGGACGAATAATATAGCTTCCAATGGCAATAAAAGAAGCTATGATACTAAATTCTAATAAAATATCAGAAACACCAAAACTCCACCCACTTATTATTTCCCAAGAAAATTTGTTTGTAATCAATAAAACTGAAGCTATGGTAGAAGCAACAATAATCCTGTACGGTAGGCGAAGATAGTACATTCCAACAATCAAAAGATAAGCTCCGAATAGTATTAACAACAAATATGAAAATCGAACAGTTTCAACTGTAATCTGTCCATCGAGAATAAAAAGAGGAAGTGGGATGTAGGTGAATAGAGGAGGAATATGTTGCCAATATGGACCCTCTGTCCAATTATCAACCTTCTCAATAAGAGGATTGACCCGAACCATCGGTGGAAAAAATTGGCGAGAAATATTGGCAGAAACAGTAAAATTTAGATTTTGATCATATCCATGAAGCTCTTTTTGGAAAATTAAATCCCAGTTTTTATTGATTGAAATAAGAAAAACTCCTGATAGCACCAATATGGCACTAATTACAAACAGTCTTTTTAGCTTATTGTCGTAGTTCATTTGCTTGATTTTTTATATAGATTTGCTCCTTTTTCAAAATAATCCTTTTCTTGACCAACAGATTCTATATCATACAGTTTTCCTTCAATTATACTTTTCGCCGCAAGAATCCCCATTTCAAGAGAATGATCTTGATTATTATAGCGGAAACGTCCAGGTCTGCCGATATAGAACAAATTTTTAATAGTATTAAGATAATCTTTGGCAACATCTAAATATTGTTTGTAGTTCAAATCATATATTGGATAGGTATTTTTGGATTGGATCCTATAGACCTCTCTAATATCTCGCCTTTCAAATAAATTTGCTTCTTTCATACAAGGAAGGATGAGTTCCACTAGATTTTCTTTACTCATATTCCAAATCGGATCTCCTTCAAAACAAAAAAATTCAACAAATAATGATGTTTTACCTTCGGGGCTCATGTATGAGCTAAAATTTCTCATTTCGCTTACACGAGCCATGGGGACTTTTTTCGAAGGAAAATATATCCACTGATTGCAGGATACCGATGATTTATTGAGTGTAATAAATAAATACACCTGACTTCGATACTTTAATTTGCTTGTTGCCATAAGAACATGATTATTTTCTGGATCTTTAATTATCTTAATGAATGAAGGAATTGGAACAGATTCAACAAGATATTTCGAATGGATTTCATATGTTTGCCCATCTTTATTTATAAGATTTGTAATAAAACCATTTTTAGTCAATTGTACTTCAGTTGGTTCTGTTCTGAGCAATACTTTATATCCGTCATTTTCAATTTTTGATTTAATTGCTTCATATATTTGTCCCGTTCCCTTTTGGGGGTAATAAAATTCGTCTACCAACGATTTGGCATTATTTTTTTTCTTTTTATTAAAAAGTGTTTTTAGGCTATCAATGGCTACTACCCGAAGATTTAGTCCTTTTATCCGTTGAATGCCCCAATCTTGATTGATTGATTTAGCATCGATACCCCAGATTTTCTCTGAGTAATTGATCATATTGAACTGACCCAAGGTTTGGCCAAAATTCGAAAATACATAATCCTCAAAATTGCGAATGGGTTTGAAAGTATAATTTATCTTAGCTGTAATATAGTCGATAAGTATCCGAACAGCTTGGATTATACCGATATTTTTTAGGGCTTGGATAACGTTTATAGGATAATCATAGTATTTACCGTCTATATATTGTTTTGTGCTTCTCCTAACCTTTATCCAGTCTTCTTTAAGAAGATCACCAATAAATTCATAAAGATAAGGATTCTTGGAAAAAAAGCGATGTGGTCCATTATCAGTATAAAATACAGACCCATCACTTTCCTTGAAGGTGTAAGTTTTCGATAATCCTCCAACAGTCTCATCTTTTTCCACAAGTAAAAAATCTTTCTTTTTTTTAGAAAGTTCCATGGCAGTAGCCATACCGGCTGGCCCTGCACCAATGATGAGGGTCTCGGTTTGCAAAATATGCATATGAAAAAATTATAACACATAAAAAATATGCGACTTACTGTCAAACTCTTGATGTGACACATCCCACCACAACATCTTTTGACAATTGTCACATGCGGTGGTAGTTTAACAATGTCAAATCGTGATGATTTGAACGCATCTCCACTGTGTGGTCGATGTAAGGGTGTTGCTCACCTAAAACGCTTGCACATCAAAACCAAATGGTACGACGTTATGTCTACAACAACCGATGGTGTTGGTTCGGTTAGGCCCCTTAGAACACTGCTCATTCACGAAGGTCCCAAAGACTTTCTTGCAAGGATTTTGATGAGCATGTTGACCGCGCAGGATCAGATTATCTTTCACATGGACAAGAACTTGCCTGACGGAATTAAGTCCGTCGCAATAGACCGGAGAAAGTTTCACCTCAACCTCCTGGCAGTTGCGAAAAGTCATGTGGCGGGTCGATTCCATGTTTGTTGTCGATTGAAGGACATAATCTTCACCCCCGCTAATCCATCAGGTGAAGTTCTCAACTACTTCTATGTTGGACACTTCGACACAAATACAGGAGCGGGTTGCTTGGATGAATACAGTGGTCAGGATTTCGTCTCCAATCCGATCATACGTTCATTGTTTGGATTGGTAGAGCTCGAATTTTTCAAGACACTCTGATTGGCGACACGCACGATTTCAAGGGCACCCCGCGGTGCCCTTTTTTTATTTTAAAAGTTTTATTCTTTTTTGATAATTATTTTATCATGATTTTATCTCCTATCTGTATACTACCCACGAACGAATAATCGTTCGTGGGCCCGTGGAGTGGTCTCTCATCCTCCCTAGTCAGCTAGGATGTGCGGGTTTCAATTCCCGTCGGGTCCACAAAAAAATAGAGCGAACGCGGTGCATAATTTTGAGTAAATAATATCTTGACTTTTTAACCAAAAAAATAATATAATTCAAGCACTGACTAGGTAGGACGAGAATCTCAAAGAACCCTCAGGATATAGACAAAACCCGCTCTCGCGGGTTTTGTGTTAGAGATATGATCTATTATTTATTTCTTCTCCCCTTCTCCCTCTCTCTTTAATGGCATACCGATATGTTCGAGGAAAGCCAATGTTGCCTTTTTGTCGCTGGAAGTCGTGACGATAGTGACAGCAAAACCAAAAACATCTTTGAGATCTTCATCTGCTGTCTCAGCAAAGATAGTGTGCTCTCTTATACCCAAAGTGTAGTTACCCATAGCATCAACTGATGTTCTGGAGAGGCCACGGAAGTCTTTTGTGCGAGGAAGGGCGATATTAATTAGACGATCAAGAAATTCGTACATTCTCTTGCCTCGGAGAGTGATCTGATAACCGATAGGATCGCCGAGACGTGTCTTGAATGAAGCAATGGCCTTCTTGGTTGTTCTTACGGCAGGCTTCTGACCTGTGATGCGAGATAGGCGATTCTCGATAAGCTCGATCTTTCTCTTGTCTTTGATAGAACCGAAACCGCAAGAAATGACTACCTTGAGTAATCTTGGTGCTTGCATTGGATTTGTAAGTCCGAGCTTGCTCTTCAAAGCACTGAATGCATCTTTATTCAAATCGTAAACTGTTTTGTAATTCATGGTGTTTGCAGATTGGATTATTCCCAACCTATATTAATTTATTATTTCTTGGTTTTGACCTTGTCGGCGCTCTTTACTTTCGAAGCATCAAAAGGCATTGCAATCTTTACTACCTGACCTTTTTGACCTTGCTTGCGTGGTCGTTCGTGCTTGTTTACAACATTTACACCTTCAACAACAATCTTGTTTGATGCTGGAAAAGCTTTGACCACCTTGCCGGTCTTACCCTTGTCATCACCCGATAGAACTATTACATTGTCGCCTTTCTTGATATGCATGGTATTTTAATTAAACTATTTCTGAAGCTTTGGAAGCTATAGTTTTGAATCCAGCTTCCCCAACCTCACGAGGAATCGGACCGAATATACGACCAGCAACTGGTTCTTTTTTCTCTTTTTCAACAATAACTACAGCATTTTCGTCAAAACGAATATATGAACCGTCTTTGCGTCGCAAAGGTTTTGTCTGACGAACAACGACAGCTCGTAGGACGTCTTTTTTCTTGATTGATTTTCGAGGCTCGGCTTTTTGGACAGATAGAACCACCAACTCACCTATCTCAGCATAACGCTTCTTTGATGCGCCAAGTATCTTGAATATGCGTCCAATCTTTGCACCGGAATTATCTGCTATATTAACAATTGAGCGAGGTTGAATCATGGTATTAGAAGTTAGGCAATAATCTTGAATGACTTATTCTTTGACATTGGTCTGCAAGCTTCGATTGTTGCTTTGTCACCAATTTTCTTTGTATTTCCAGGATTATGAGCCATGAACTTGGTAACCCTATTCATATACTTGTGATACTTTGGGTGTTTTTCGTATCTCTTGACCGCAACCACAACAGTATCTTTCATCTTGTCAGACACAACAACACCAACAAATGTCTGGCGGGTTGTCTTTATTTGATTATTGTTATTTGTGGTCATGTAAGTGATGATACTACTTTAAAATTATGAAAATGTCCAATTATTGGTTGTTTGATGCTAATACAGTCATTATTCGCGCAATGTCTTTTTTCAATTCACGACCCTCTTTGACATTCTTGGTTTTTGATCCACTTGTACCAAATCTAAATAATCGAAGTGCTTCACGCTTTTCTGAAAGCATCTTTGTTAAATCTGAAACCGTCTTTGTTTTTATTTCTTTGATTTTCATATTATATTCGACTTACTACTCGTGTCTTTACAGGTAATTTTGTACCAGCTTTTCTCAATGCTTCAGCAGCAACCTCTTGATCAACACCATCAATCTCAAACATAACGCGACCAGGCTTGATCTCTGCTATAAAGCCAACAAGATCACCTTTTCCCTTTCCCATTTTTACTTCGGCAGGCTTCTGAGTATAAGGATGATCAGGAAAAACTCTAATCCAAACTTTACCTGATTTTGTAGCATAACGAGCCATGACTTTTCTAGCCGCCTCTAATTGATTTGATGTTACTCTCGCATATTCCATTGCTTTCAATCCAAATGAGCCAAAAGAAACTCTGGTACCACGAGTATCAGCGTGCGAAGCTTCCTTTTCTGGATGAGTTCGCATTGTAAACCATTTGCGATGTTTGACTTTCTTTGGGAATAACATGTTAGTAAATTATATATTATTATTCTTTCTTACCGCCTTTTTGCTTGAAAATCTCTCCTCGATATATCCAAACCTTGATACCAATATCTCCATAAGTCATATGAGCCTTTTCGCGAGCAAAATCAATATCCGCCCTTAGTGTCTGAAGAGGGATACGTCCTCTCTTCATATCTTCACTACGAGCAATCTCGGCTCCGCCCAATCTGCCTCCTAGACGGATACGAATACCTTGAACATCTTTGTTGGCGATAACCTTTTCGACTGACTGTTTCATTACTCTTCTGTAAGGCAAACGTTTTTCCAAGGATTCTGCTATTGTCATTGCTACGATAGAAGCATTGGACTCTGGGTTACGTACTTCTTCTACATCTAGCTTCAATTCTTGATCAACGATTTCGACTTTATTATTTTTCAAAAGTTTCAAAATCTTTGCGCGTAGCTTTGTGACACCATCTCCAGCTTTACCAATGAGTAAACCTGGTCGTGAAGTCTTCACGACAACTCGAAGAGTCTTGCGATTCCTCTCTATATCAACTCCACCAACATAATTGCTTCTAAGTTCTTTGAGTAAATATTCTCGAATAATCAAATCCGCCTTAAGTGCAGTTCTGTAACCCTTGTGTATTGAAAACCATCGACTCTTCCAGTCTCTGATTATTCCTAAACGATGTGAATATGGATGAACGGTATGTGACATAGTAGTTTAAATCTTAAATCTTAAAAATAAAATCTTTTTAGAAAATTTGCTCATATTATTTTGATTTTACTTTTGAAGTCTTGGCTTTCTTGCTTACTTCTACAGGAGCCAAAGTAATACTTACATGACTTGTTCTCTTCTTGATAGGATGAGCAGAGCCACGAGAAACAGGTCTGTGTCTCTTCATGACGAAACCTTGATCAACACGAACCTCCTTTACGATCAATGACTCTGGTTCTATCTTGAAATTGTGTTTTGCATTTGCAATAGCGGAATCCAAAAGATCATTTAGAGGTGTTTTTGCTTTTTTTAATGCATGAACCAAAATCTGACCAGCTAATATAGCGTTTTTACCACGAATAAGGTCTGCAACGACTCTAAACTTGCGTGGAGATATTCGATAATTTTTGAGTGAAGCAGTAATCATAAAAATTTGTTATTTCTTTGGAGCAGCGGCTGTTGTTGCGGCCTCCTTTGCTGACTTAGCAGCTGTCATCTCAGCCTCTTTGGCTTTCATCTCAAGCTCCTTTTGCATCTTTCCTCCATGTCTTACGAATTTGCGTGTAGGAGAGAATTCGCCCAAACGATGACCTACCATGTCTTCGGTAACGAGTACATCGACATGTGTTCTGCCATTGTGTACACCAAAAGTAAAACCTACCATTTCTGGTGATATTTGTGAGCGACGAGCCCAAGTCTTTATAGAGCTGGTTGTACCAGCCTTCTTGCCTGAAATCTTCTTTAGAAGATTTTCATCGACATAAGGACCTTTATATAGTGATCTTGACATGAAAAGCTAATTAAAATAGCTCAAAAGAGCGTAGAGGCATGTTAACAGAGCGGTCTCCCGAAGTCAAGAAATATGTTATCATTGTACAAGTTCATTATTTCAATATCATATGGAATATCAAATACTAATTGGCGGGGAAAAATTCTTCGACGGCAATCTAATAAACGTTTTTTTGCTATTTACTTTGCTAATTATAGCCATTATTGTTGCAATTATTTTCATAACAAAGAGACTTCGTGAAAATAACCACATGAAATATGAGTTCATTACCATAGTCGCCCACAAGTTTCGCACTCCCCTTACCTACATAAAATGGGTCTGTGACTCACTTATTCCAGATGAGACTGACTCCTTCAAAAAGAAAAGTCTAGAAGACGTCAAAAAATCCAACCAAAAAATTATAGACCTTACGAGTACCCTGATAGAGATCGCCGATGCAGAAAGCTCAGGTGGTGCAACATATGTATTTGAAAAAGTCTCCGCATACGATTTTGTCAAAGAAATTTCAGATAGGTTCAAAGATACAGTTCACGAGAAAAATCTATTTTTCAGTCTAAATTGCGACGATAAAGATGTACAAATAAAGATTGACAAATCCCGTCTAGAATTTGTCATTTCCACAATGATCGAGAATGCTTGTATATACACCCCTCCTGGTCAAAATATATCTATAAATATTGGTGTAAAACTTTTCAAAGTGTATATAAGTATTCAGGATTCAGGTATAGGTATATCAAAAAAGGACCTACCTCATATATTCTCAAAATTCTATAGGGGCAAAAACGCAAGGAACACTGATACTGAGGGTTTTGGTGTTGGTCTATATCTCGCCTCCTCAATTGTAAGGCGACTAGGAGGCAAAGTCAGTGTCTTCTCAGAAGGTGAAGGTAGAGGATCTACATTTACAGTAATTCTACCAAAAGCACGCTAATTTATAATAGCCAAAATAAATAGCAAGATAATCACAGCTGGCAATAGCGAAATTAATCAACAATAAACAAGAATGCTTTTTCGAAAAATTTATTGCTTATTTTAACTAAAAATTTGTACATATTTACTTTTTGCAAAGTAATTTTACTATACGATAGTGAGTTTTGAAATGAGTACCACTATACAGAACTTCTCATGTTCTTGCCCGGTTGTCGACGAGAAACAACGTAAACGTTTGAATATTTCTTTGAACGACGAGTCTTTTGACCCTTGCCTGCTGGCTTGCCCCATAGAGTCTTCAATCGGCGCAGACCGCGACCTTGTCTTTGTTCACCTCCACCGTATGGGTGATCTACTGGGTTTTGGGCGGTACCGCGGACTGTAGGACGTATACCCATCCATCTTGATCTTCCGGCTTTGCCAATATTTACAAGTCTAGATTCTTCATTTGAAACTGAGCCAATAGAAGCCCAAGCGTCTTCGTGAATCTTTCGAACTTCTGTTGATGGCATCTTGATATGGGTATAACCAGCGTCATTTGCAACCACTTGCGCAAAAGAACCTGCAGAACGAACTAATTTTGCACCTGAACCAGGTTTGACCTCGATATTGAAAATAAAAGTACCAACAGGAATGTTCTTTAGAGGTAGTCGATTGCCAACTTCAATTGGAGCTGTTTCTGAAACAATAAAAGAATTGCCAACTTTCATGGTTTTTGGAAGCAAAACGTATCTCTTTGCACCATCTTTGTATGCCACGATACCGATGTAACCTGTTCGAAACGGATCGTACTCTACGGTCTTGACGGTTGCTATGATATTTTTCTTGTCGTACATGAAGTCAATATCACGATATAGTTTCTTGTGACCTCCACCTTTGTGTCTAACTGTAATACGACCAGCGGCGTTACGACCCATGTCTCTTTTCATTCCATAAGTGAGAGACTTTAGAGGTTCTGACGCAGTCAAATATTCCTTGAAAGGAAGAACGGTCATGTGCCTGCGCGATTTGGTTGTTGGTCTAAATGATTTCATGTTTTTATTATACAAAATCTATCTTCTCACCCTTTTTTACGGTAACAACAGCTTTCTTGATACCAGATACTACACCTCTTCGTCCACGAACAAAGACATTCTTTGCGGGAGTATTGACTATTGCAACTCTCACTGGTTGTACTTTGTAAAGTGTAACAAAAGCCTTCTTCACCATAGCTTTGTTTGAATTTTTGGAAATTTCGAACGTATAAACGCCACTCTGACTCATAACACCAGATTTCTCGGTGATGCGAGGACGGATAATAACGGAAGCGGCAGATGAATCGACTTCAGATTGTAACTTTGGAGCAACAACCTTTGAAGCAACAACTTTTTGGGCTTTATCTGACTTTTTTGCTACTCGAACTTTTGTATTGATCTTCCTATCAACAGAAGTCTTTGAAGCTTCGGCATTTTGCTCAAGTTTCTCGTCTTTTCTCTTTTTAAAACCAAATATAGCCATGATAGTGTATTATTATGCTGTCTTATTTTCCAAATTCTTCAATGATTGAGCGGGATTGGAAATGATAAGGTATGTGTGGTTAAGGATAGAAACCGGATTGATATTGCGGAATTCCTCAACAGAAATATTGCCGAAATTATTGAAACTTTTCTGAACTGAAGTTGTCTTTTTGTCTAAAGCGACAATAGCAGTGTTGACCTTCTTTGTAGCCAACTTCTCACAGCCTTTTATCTTGGAAAGGGCTAGGATAATACCTTTTGCATCTTTTGCTTTTGGCTTATCAAACTTTATCTCATCTACAAAAATAACCTCACCTTCTTTGAACTTCTTGGAAAGGATAGTATAGAGAGCTTTTGTCCTTGCCTTTTTGTTGATCTTTCTATCATAATTTTGAGTATTACGAGGACCATGTGCAACACCTCCGCCAACCCAGATAGGAGAACGTGTAGATCCATGACGAGCGCGTCCTGTACCCTTTTGTTTCCATGGTTTCTTGCCTCCACCACGAACTTCTCCACGAGTCTTTGTATGAGCAATATTGTTGCGAGAATTAGAATTCATCAGACGAACAACTTCATGAACCAAGTCAGCGTTCCAAGGAACACCAAAAACAGATTCCGGTAATGAAATCTTTCCGGCCGACTTACCTGTTTGACTGTATATTGTTGCTTCCATGTAAGAAAATAGGCTCTGACGAGCGTGCAAAGCATCTTAACAGAGGCTTTATTCGAAGTCAATGGGTTTGGGTGATATGAACTTTTTTAAGCCAGACAATTCCAAAAAACAAATCCTCAATGCAAAAACAGCTCCGGCAATAATAACAAATACACCGAGAGCATTTACAGTTGAAGCAATTGCATTGGTTTGATTCAAAATATGGAGAGCGCTAAATATATAATTCCAATCATGAATAGACGATTCCCCACCAATTAGTGGTAAAGCCATTTTTATAGAATCAGCCATATAGACTGAAACATTAACGATGTTGTAACCAACCCACATAATCAAAATTGAGACAGAATAAAAGTCTTTTTTTATTAAAAAATACAAAGCAAACATTATAGGTACAGCAACCTGAGTCAAAGAACCTCCAAGAATACTTATAAAGCGACCAAAGAAAATGAAGATCCAGTGACCGGCTTCATGGATTATAAGGTCGACATTATCTATAAAATGCCACTCGCCTGTACTAAATGCACTATCCAAAAAATACCAAGCAAATAGAAGACCTATCACAATCTTAATATATGTTGTTGTTTTACTATTTTGCATATATATTCTAGGGTTTTTGAAGGTAAATCTATTTAATTTGATAAATCAGGTCGTCTGTATATTTAGATTTTAAATTTAAGATTTAAGATTTAAGATTCTACTCGTATCTCAGTGCCTCGATCGGACTCTTCTTCGAAGCTTGCCTTGCAGGATATCCTCCAAAAATTAGACCAATAAGAGCCGAGACACTGAGGCCTAGGAATGCTCCACCCCAAGGAAATACAAATGTCCAATCGACCCCTAAACCCTTTGACAAGCCGATAGCAGTGATAAACGCCAAAGATGCCCCCAAAATAATACCAACCAAACCACCAATAGCGGTAAGAAGAACCGCTTCCAACAAAAATTGTGTGAGTATGTCTTTGTCAGTAGCCCCGAGAGCTTTGCGCAGACCGATCTCTCTGGTTCTCTCTGTAACTGAAACCAGCATTATATTCATAATACCTACCCCACCGACAAAAAGTGCGATCGAGGCAACTGCTACCAAGAAATAAGTAAGAGCATTTGTTATAGTCGACAATCGATTGGCCAAGTCCTGTTGAGTCTGAACAGTAAAGTCGTCTTTATCTGGATCGGTGATACCATGTGACTCTCGAAGTGTCATCTTGATATCTTCTGAAGTAACCGGCACATCTTTGTCAGTATAGGCTTGGATAATCAAACGATTAAAAGACTTTTTACCGGTAATATAATCTTGAGCAGTCGTATATGGCACCAAAACCATATCATCAAAATTGAACAGTGAGCCACCACCAGTCTCTGGCAACACTCCAATAACCTCAAAATTTCTATTTTTAATCTTTATTTTCTTATCAAGAGGCATTTCATCCTCAAAAAGTTTTTCAGCAATCTTAGAACCCAACACAGCAACGTCGCTTCGAGACGAAACATGATCGGCATTGAAAAATTCTCCCTGCGGATGGAGATCAAATATTTCTACCATCAATTCTGTAGCACCAAAAATCGAGGTTTGATATGTATTTGAATCATAAGAAACAGAACCAGCTCCAAAAACCGTCGGCATCAAAGATTTCAAACCTGGGACATTTGCTTTATTTTTTAGAGCAACGATATCCTTCTCTTTAAGTGAATCACTAAACAAAAAAGCCACATCGGATGGACCACTCGGCTCCCTACCAGGGATTACCGCAATAGTGTTTGTGCCCAAGCCTTGAACTTGTCCCAAGATAAGCTCCTGAGCCCCTGCCCCAAGAGAGACGACCAACATAATAGCAGTAATACCAATAACAATACCGAGGATAGTCAAAGCCGACCTTGAACGATTGGTCGTAAGTCCTGTCAATGCAGTTGTGAATGTGTGTTTCCAAGTCATGTTTCAATATTAAATCTTAAAAATTAAATCTCAAATCTTAGATCACAAATTTACTTAACGAATTCATCATTTGCAGTCAATCTCTTTTTAACCTTTACATCTCTGTCTATCTGCCCATCGATAAGGTGAATGATCCTCTCTGCATGTTCAGCGGTTGATGTTTCGTGAGTTATAAGTACGATCGTCTTACCATGTTCTTCATTAAGATGTTGAATGATTGCCATTACATTCTTTCCAGATTTCGAATCGAGATTTCCAGTCGGTTCATCGGCAAAGATAATCTCAGGATCCGTTACCAAAGCTCTAGCAATAGCAACTCTTTGCTTCTCTCCTCCAGAGAGCTCTGAAGATTCATGGAGCATTCTATGCCCTAGACCGACAGATTCAACCGCCTCTTTTGCCTTGCTCTCCCATTCTGATTCATTAAGTTTTGAGTACAGTAGTGGCAATTTTACATTGTCTAAAACTGTCGTTCTTGGCAATAGATTGAAAGATTGAAATACAAAACCCAATTCTCTATTACGCAAATCTGCCAATTCATTACTAGTATAAAGTGAAGTATTTTTTCCGTTGAAAATGTATTTTCCTCCAGTTGGAATATCCAACAAACCGAGCAGGTGTAGCAAAGTTGATTTGCCACTTCCAGAAGGTCCCATTATTGCCAAAAATTCTCCTTTTCTAACTTCAAAACTTACATCGCGTAGAGCAATTGTATCAGTTCCGTCATGATATGACTTTCTCAGATTTTGTACTTCGATAATATTCATGCATCTTATCTTATATATGTCACAATTTTATCACCAAGTTTAACACCGGAAATTATCTCAGATACTCCGTCAGAACCTTTTAGACCAACTATAATAGGTACATTTGTATAATTTTTTCCGTCAAAATCAACCACTCTGATATATTTCTTATTATCTTCGGTTTGAATAGCTCTAGTAGGAACAACGAGGACATTTTTTCTTTCATTAGTCATAATATCAAGATTGGCTGTCATACCAGACTTAATACGACTATCTTTGTACACAAAACGCATTACTATCCTATATGTCGGTACACCTTCCAAGATAGTTTCTGCAGGATCAATATCAACCACAACCGAAGGAAAATCTACATTTTGACCATATGCATCAAGTGTCGTTGAAGCTTGATCACTTATTTTGATTTTTGCTATATCTGCTTCTGGTACATAAGCCTCAATTTCGTATTCTCCATCACTTATTACACCGAACGATACTACTCCGGGAGAGACATATTCACCTATATCTGGCTCAACTTTTGTTACAACACCATCTATTGGCGAAACAAGGTTGTTCTTTTCCAATTCTACTCTATAACCATCAACAACAGCTCTCTGTGCCAATACAGCTTGCGCCGAAGATCCAGAATTTTTCAGCAAATAATTGTTATAAATCTGATCATAATTTGTTGTAGCATTTTCTAAGATCGACTTTGCTGAAGCTACAGCAGAAATAGCCTGATTTAATGAAGTAAGACCAGTATTCATCAAAGTAATATGACTATCTATAGTGGCCCGAGTAAGACCAGAGTTTGTTGTATTCAAATCATTTATAATCCCCGACAACTTATCCATAAATACTTTAATTGTACTTTCGTAAGTATTTACTCTGGTTATAAGTATCGCCGCATCATCTGTAGTTTTGTAATTTTCTAAATCATTTTTCCATTTTATAAATGTTTCAGACACAGCAACTCTTTCCAAACTAATCGAGTTCTGCAGACTTTGTGAAGCAGTTCGAACATTGATGGTTGGATTGGCACTCTGAGGAAAATCAAACAAATTATCCGCATAATTATTTACAGCTGTCTGTGTCAAAACAAAAGCAGATCTTGCGGTATTCAAAGCATCTTGTTTTGCATTTTGGAGACTGACTGATGCTGTCTTTATCTTTGATTCTTCGAGAGCCAACTCTGGTGCATTCAAACCACGAGAAAGGTCGGCCAGTTTGGCTTGTGCGGAATTGAGGCTAGCTCTATCACTAGATGAATCGAGTACCGCCAGAAGATCACCCTTTTTGACTCTATCACCAACTTTTACTTTTATAGATATAACTTTTCCAGACTTTTCAAATGCCAAATCAGCTTTTTCGACTGGAGAAATCTTGCCTGTAACACTAACTCTTTCGTATATGTCACCCATTTGAACAACAACGGAGTCAAACTTCTGTTCTTTGTCACTTGTGAGATAAATAGCCACAACAGCAATGAGGACAATCACCAAAATAATGATTGTATATTTATTTCTTATGTATTTGCTGACAAAAGACTTTTTCATTCCTGTTCATTATAGCAATTTCTATATCAATCTGCATTGTTAATATGGAAACCGCCACGTACTTGAATTATTACAAACAAAAAAGAGGTCTCACCTCTCTTTTGTTTGTATCAAATAGACCTTTATGATTATCCAACAATCTCTACTAGTGTACCTCTCCTACCAGGGACTGCTCCACCGACATAGATCACGCTTTCTTCTGTGTCGATATGAGCAATTTTGAGATTCTTGACTGTGATACGATCACTTCCCATACGGCCTGCCATGCGCATACCTACTGGCACACGAGTACGCAAACCGCCTCCGATAGAACCTGATTCACGTTCTGAGTGCTTTTGACCGTGTGTGCGAGGTCCTCCACCGAAACCATGACGCTTTACCACACCTTGGAAACCTTTACCTTTTGAGACAGCACTTATGGTTACCATATCTCCAGCATTGAACTGAGATATCTCCATCTTGTCACCGACTTTTTGCTGAACAGCACTGTCAGTTCGGAATTCTTTAACCGAAGCAAAAGAACCAAGATCCTTGAAATGACCTTTCTGTGCCTTATTTATACGATTTGGATTGCGAGCACCCTCTCCTACTTGGACCGCTTCGTATCCATCTGCATCCTTTGTACGGACTTGAGTGACAACATTACCGCGGACTTCTACAGCTGTAACAGGAATAGCTGTTCCAGAAGCATCGTAGATCTGTGTCATATTGAGTTTTCTTCCTAGAATGAATTTCATTGCAGTGATATATTATCTTGTTTACATCATCTTTACGTCGATGTTTACACCAGACGGAAGGCTCAAATTTGTCAGAGCTTCGATAACTTTTGGATTTGGGTTAATAATATCAACCAATCTTTTGTGAACTCTCATCTCAAATTGTTCTCGTGAATTCTTGTCGATGAATGATGAGCGGTTGACTGTGTATTTCTTGATCTCTGTAGGCAACGGAACTGGACCGTGAATCTCTGCGTCATAGCGAGCAGCAGTATCCATGATCTGTTTCAAAGAAGCATCGAGAATCTTGTGCTCATATGCACGGACTCGAATCCTCAGATGAGGAGCTTCTCCCAAAACTTTGGCCTTCTTTGCACGAGGAGCTTTGGTCTTTGCCTCTTTATTTTCGTTTGTTGTTGCCATGTTTTAATGTAAAATCTTAAATCTCAAATCTTAAATCTTTTTGAATTATTAGATTTTAATTTTTAGATTTAAATTTTAAGATTGTTAAGCTACGACCTTTGTTACAACTCCTGCACCAACAGTCTTGCCTCCTTCACGAACAGCAAATCTCTGTTTGTCTTCGAGAGCAACTGGAGCAACGAGCTTGACCTTGAATGTAATAGTGTCTCCAGGCATGACCATTTCTACTTTCTCAGGAAGTGTTACTTCACCAGTAACGTCTGTAGTACGAATATAGAACTGTGGCTTGTAACCTGTGAAGAATGGAGTGTGACGACCACCCTCTTCTTTCTTTAGAACGTAAACTTCTGCCTCGAATTCTGTATGAGGTTTGACTGATCCAGCTTTTGCAAGGACCTGACCACGAGATACACCGTCCTTGGCTGTACCACGGAGTAGAAGACCAGCATTGTCGCCTGCCATACCCTCTTTTAGAGACTTGTTGAACATTTCGATACCAGTAATAACGGTCTTCGATGTATCTTTGAAGCCGACGATTTCGACTTCTTCACCAACTTTGATCATACCTCTTTCGATACGACCGGTAACCACAGTTCCACGACCTTCGATAGAGAAGATATCTTCTATAGGCATAAGGAAAGGCTTATCGACTTCGCGTACTGGAGCTGGAATATATGTATCGAGAGCATTCATAAGCTCATCGATCTTCTTTGACCATTCTGCATCACCATTTAGTGCATTTGATGCTGAACCACGGATAACTGGAGTGTTCTTACCATCGAACTTGTTCTTTGTAAGAAGTTCACGCACCTCCTCTTCGACTAGATCGATAAGATCTGTCTCTGGTACTAGATCACACTTGTTTAGGAAAACAACGATCTTTGGAACACCGACTTGGTAAGCCAATAGAACGTGTTCACGTGTCTGGGGCATAACACCATCTGTTGCAGAAACGACGAGAATAGCACCGTCCATCTGAGCGGCACCGGTGATCATGTTCTTGATGAAGTCTGCGTGTCCTGGACAGTCGATGTGTGCGTAGTGACGTGTTGCTGACTCGTATTCTACGTGCGACAAAGAGATAGTAACGGTCTTTGTTGCATCACGAACTGTTCCTCCTTTTGTAATATCTGCGTAAGCTTTGACATTTGCAAGACCTTTTTTGGATTGAACTGCCAAAAGAGCTGCGGTCAAAGTAGACTTACCGTGGTCAATGTGGCCGATTGTACCGACATTGACGTGTGGCTTCGTACGATTAAATTCTCCTGCCATATTATTATTGATTTAGTGCTTTAGCTCGCATTGCATGGGCGTGATGTTCTATATTTCCCTGATTTCTCAAGGTTTTGTAGAACAGACCATACAGCGAGAGCCAAAGATAAATTGTTAATAGTTAATAAAAACGCCTAATGCGCTTGGATATTAAGTTAACATACTGACAAGAATTAAGCAAATATTTGAATAAGTTCATACATTTCTACACTTTGTTGGTAATTTGACTGTAATAACCTTAAACGATCAAAAAACTCCCATAAGGGAGTTTTTTGAAATTACAAATCAATACTAATTACCTTCCCCTATTATACTCCTCAACCGCTGACCAAATAGCCGCATTTAGATCATTATTTGGATTTACTGAAACAGGAGATGATGTTGGAGTTGGCATTGGAGCTTTGACTGTAATATAACCTGGAACATCGGCACGACAGTTTCTGAAACCTTCTATGTTTGTAGATCTACATACCAATTTCAATTTGTATTCACCAGGTAACCACGCGTCACGACCAGTTGAAGTCTTGGTATA
>CAZNUY010000011.1:0-24474 GCA_964576745.1 uncultured Candidatus Saccharibacteria bacterium
TAAAATCGATGGCAGTCGCGCGTGATGCAAAGACGGCTGGCGAGGCCGGACTTAACCCTTTCGTTTTCTCCAAGGCTAAAAAAGGTTGTGGTTTGTATAAAGAAGGCGAGCTCAATAAACTCTTGGAACAAACGATAGTTTTGTATCATGATGGTCATCGTGGTTTGATTGATTTGGAATTGGGTATTGAGAGGTTGATGTTGAGGTTGTGATTACAGAGGTGTCACCTCTGTAATTATACTTATACCGAGGCGCCGATCGGTAAGCTTGCGATAGTACAATTTTATGGTATTGTTTATCCTATCCTGCATTTGCCTATATTTGGCTCAATCGATGTTTTTGGATTGTGTAGGAAATTTGCGCCCATAGCTCAGGTGGTAGAGCAACTCCCTTTTAAGGAGTGGGTCGTTGGTTCGAATCCAACTGGGCGCACCGAAGGAACGTAGTGACTGAGTGCGACCAAGCGAGTGCCCTGCGGCACTCGCGAGTTGGATTCGAACGCCGGAGCATGTCGAGCCCAGCGGGGCGAGACAGCGAGGCGGTGCCCAGACCGAACGAGCGGGTAGCGAGGGAGAGTCGAGGGCGAATCCAACTGGGCGCACCGTTAATACAATACCTGGGTGGGTCAAGTTATTCGAATCCAACTTTTTCTATTTTTAAAGCAAACATTGACAGGTCACTAATTGTAGTTGTAATGTCTATATAGATGCGCGAATAGTACGTTGTCAAACAACGGTTCAGCATCATAACAAAGTGTACGAAAGGCCTTGCGATGAAATGCGCAACCCCTCGTCAGATTGGATGGATCGAAAAGTTGGTTCGGCAGAAAAAGCTCACGGCCGAGCAACTGCAGGAACTTCGGGAATCTGGTTTTCTTGGCCTGTTACTCGAATCGGCTCAAGGTAATCTGGAAGCTCTCAATCCTTTTGAGCTTGCCAATGCTCTAGGTTGCGATCGAGACTACCATCCTTGGGGGCAGAGAATTACTCTTGACGTGTCTGAAGAAATCCCAATTGTTTTTCGTAATGACAAACTCGGGGAAAGTCTTAGGCATATCAGGAAAGCCCCGGGGTCGAAAGATGTTCCCGCACCGAGTAGATCCAAGGTCAGACTCTTGGCTGTGAATGGTGGCGGATTTAACGGCAGTTTGGATATTCTGGAGTGTCACAGCATCCGTCCGTGCAATCGTTTTGAGCTCGTGGCCCTAGCACGAGATGTACCTCGATTGAACACAAGGATTCAGAGACTTCGGGTGCATGCTCTTGGTACGTGTCTAAATCCTGATGCTGCTCCCCATAAGAGGGAATATCCTTTTATTTATTACTTCGAGGGATGTGTGTTGGAATTTGGTCGTGTTAGTGGCAATGACGTTGTTACGAATGGTGGGTATAGAGGATCTTACCGGGACCTATTCCTCTGCTCGTTCGACAGCTGATCGAGATTTTTTTGTATTGTGCATCGCCAGGCTTCGGTCTGGCGATTTTTTGCATGAGCATATTTGTAATAAAGTCACAAAAGCTTTTTCTTCCTATTTATTCTATAATTAACTCATATAAATAATCATCATTAACATGTTTCTACTTTGGATAGCTATAATTGTGCTTTTCATTATTACTCTTAGGAATAGTGGTCGCATCGCTACACTCGAACAAAAGGTAAAAGGCAAAGTAGAAATGCCATCCAAGACAAATCAAAGCATTCCAGTAGGTTCGAATACTGCGCCACTACAAAATGCTTCCGCATCCGTAAACCCAGTAACTTCTTCTGTTTCTACATCCAATCCAGCGCCTTCTTCGGTTTCGGCCTCGGCTGGTTCAGAGAAACCGATAGAAGATTCCAAACATGATGAAGAATCATCTGGACGGGTTTTGGGAAGGTTGGGTATCGGTGCTGTACTTATCGGTGTGGCCTTCTTCTTGAAATATGCTTTTGACAATAACTGGATCGGTCCTTCGGGCAGGGTAATGATCGGAGTCTTCTTTGGTGTGGCATTTCTAGTAGTTGGTCAGATGCTACGCGCAAAATATCTCAAATATTCAGACCTCATTATGGGAGGTGGTAGTGCCATTTTGTACTTGTCCTTTTTCTCGGCATATTCTTTCTATCAGCTTATTGGTGCGCCGGTAGCTGGCATACTTATGCTGATTGTAACAGCTCTCACACTTGCAATTAGTGTTGTCAACGCAACGATCACACTCTCTTTTGTTGGCGTCATTGGTGCATTCGTAACTCCTTTCTTGGTCGGTTATGTTGGAGATAATATGCTTTCACTTTTCGTCTACCTCTCGATCATAAACGTCGGTGTCCTCGGCATATCATTCTTCAAAAAGTGGCCAAGACTTAATGTTGCCACTTTCATCGGTACCGCTATCAACTTCTTGGCTTGGTACGGCATGTATTTTAAAGAGAATCAATTGGCGGTCACATTAACGTTCTGTTTTGTAACTTTTATTATCTTCCTCATTGCAAATGTTGCAAGAACTCTTGTTGCGGGCACAAAAAGTGATCAAGCAGATTTCTTCCTTATCGGATCCAATGCCTTTGCACTCGCAATCATCGGTTTTACACTTCTAAATCCAAATCACCACTCCGTTCTTGGTTTTGCTTCGGTCTTCGTTGCAATCATATATATGATCTTTGCCTTTATGGTCAACAAATCAAATCCGCAAGACAAAGCCCTCAATATCTTCTTACCTGGATTGGCTGTAACTTTCTTGTCACTCGCTGTACCTTTGCAGTTTGATGGGCCTTGGGTTGCGGTGGCTTGGTTGATAGAATCAGTTGCTCTGTATTACATTGCGTCTATTATAAGTAATAGAGGTTTTCAGATTATGGGTGTCGTTGTTTACAGTATCGGACTTTTGGATTTGTTGATTTGGATTGGTGATAATTATAGAACAACAACTTTTGTACCTATCTTCAATACGGCATTTGTTGTAACTGTTTTGGCTGTGGTTGTTGCTTATATTATCGCTTTCTTTTACAAGAAATATGGCAGTACAACTATCGAAATACAAAAGAGAGGAATTATGGTTTTCGTCGTTATTGCAAATATTCTTACCGTTTATGCTCTGACTTCACAGATAACACAATACTATGGTCACAAGAAAAATGTTGCTTATGAAGTTTATCAGAAACAACAAAGTCAGGATCAGATGTACAACTCTGGTTACGATACTTCCGCAACAAGATCAAGTGCTTATTCAAATTATTTTTCAGAGGCAGATAGCTTGAGAAATCGTTCCAATACCTGGGTTTCAATCTTGTGGACATTGTATGCAGCAGTTTTGACTGCCATTGGTTTTGCAAAAAGAATATCTAGTGTTAGAAGACTTGGCCTTGCATTGTTCCTGATTACTGCTATAAAGGTCTTGTTTGATGTTTGGAGTTTGGGTCAATTGTATAGAATAGTATCGTTCATTGTGTTTGGTCTAATTGCTCTCACTGCTTCTTTCGCTTATGCAAAATATAAAGATAGACTCAAAGATGTTGTATAAATGATTTATAAAATTATGAATAAAAAAGCACTTAAAATATTTAGTTTAGTTATTGTAGGTATCTTTGTTGGGGTATCGTTCGCATCGGCCTCCTTCGACAAAAAAGATTGGCAATATGAACGAGTGGTCAACAGGGGAGAAAGTTCAGGAATGGTTAAGGTAAAGTTGCCAAATGATATTTCTTGGATAACAGATAATTTTTCAGATTTGCGAGTGGTTGATGATCTTGGAATAGAGACGCCTTTTATTTTGACAAATGACATACGACCGAATCCGTCTATGATCTCGGCTAGTATAATAAATTCGGTTACTTCAAATGATGGATCAACAAAATTTGTTGTCGATACTGGACGCGGTGGTGTTGTTCGAACAAGTCTATTTATCGAAACCAACAAACCAAATTATCGCAGACAGGTTAGTTTGTATTCTTCAGATACACCTCTTGCTTTGGAGGATTCTCGCTGGTCATTGGTATCCAAAGAAGGTTATATATTTTCTTTTACTGACCCTGTGTCGGGACAGAGTCAGGGCAAAAATTCTATAGACTTTTCTTCTAATACATCAAGATATTTCAAGGTCATAATCAGTAATGGGGAAGAAGGTCCGGTCGTTGCTACAGATGCAAAAGTTTATGGTGATGTAGACGTTGTTATTCCTAGGTATACCACGGAGTTGCCCATAAATGTGTACAACAATCCTACTCGCAAAAGTACAGAAATTACGATTGATCTTGGTCGATCTGGAGTATATAGCGACTCTGTAACCCTTTCTTCAAAGGATACCAATTATACAAGAAGAGTTATCGTAGAATCTTCGAACAGTTCCACAACGGATAATTCTTGGACATATGTTGGCGAGGGATATATTTCAAGCGTCAGAACTTCTTTGTACAAAGGATCTTCAAATACAATAAACTACGGATCAAATAGATCTATAAGATCGAGGTATATAAGATTATCTATTGTAAATGATGATAATCCTGTTATTTCTGTTGATCCAAAAGTCATAGTTTCTGGTCCAGTTTTTGAAATTGTATTTGATGCAAAAGCTGATAGAAATTACAAAGTCTACTATGGCAACCCATCTGCCCAAAAACCACAGTATGATATTTCAAATTTTGCTTCATACATCGAGACGGCAAAATTGCCAGTCTTGGGTCTAGGGCCAGAAACCAAAAACAGTGCTTATGTCGAACCTGCAGGTCCAGTTGTGCCATTTACTGAAGCGAATAAGTGGTTGCTCAATACCTTCCTCGTAATTATTGTTGTCGTCATTGCACTCGGTATTGGTCTGTATTTGAAAAAATACTTATCAAAAAATAATCACTCAGATTTTCCATCGGACAATAGCAAACCAGAGGATCCTGCTTCACAAATGGGGCAAGATGACAAAGGTAATAATTTTGTTTCTACAAATAGGACTTTGTAAGGCGAAATTGATGATCTGACTAGATCGGTAGATCAAAAGCCAGAAATCCTGGGCCTGTAAGCAAAAGGGAAATAGACAAAATCAGAATAATAAAGTAGTAGTTTACCCCATCGCTGAAAAAAGCTTTGTTGCAAATTTTTATTATAAGTCTGAGAAGGAGATCAATGATAATTATTGTGACAGCGACTTGAGTAAATAAACCAATAATTATAAATAATGATGCTATACCTTCCATAAGGCTTATCATCTTGATTTTGGTTGTTGAGAAAAGGTCTGGTTTTGCAAAGGTTCTGTAAGTCCAAAAAAGTAAAATAAAGCCCAAGGTCAAACGGATTATAAATGGTGAGTATGGTTGGAACGATAATAGAGATGGAAAGACTGAAAGCATGTTGATATTGTTATTTGTATGTGAGTATTATATGGTATTTTATAAAATATGAAAGACGTCGTTCTCATACTCGACAATATTCGTAGTGTCCACAATGTTGGGTCTATTTTCCGCACCGCAGAAACCGCTGGTGTGAGCAAGGTGTATTGTATTGGCACAACACCCACTCCTCGCGACCGCTTTTCCCAAAAAAGAAAAGATTTTGCCAAAGTAGCTCTTGGGGCAGAGGATCTGGTATCGTGGGAATATCTAGAGGCTGGAGAAGCTTTGGTCCGTAAGCTCAAGAAAGATGGTTTTCAAATTGTGGCGCTCGAGCAGGACGAGGAGTCTGTTTATTATAGGAAAATAAAGTTTGGCAACAAGGTTGCGTTGGTGGTTGGTAACGAAGTAGGTGGTGTATCGAAGTCTCTGTTGAAATTAGTTGATGAGATAGCAGAGATACCTATGAAAGGGAAGAAAGAATCTTTGAATGTCTCTGTTGCGACGGGGATTATGCTTTTTGAATTGATTTAGTTAGAAGAAAGCATAAATATTTATTGTATTGACATTGTACTTACAATGTATATACTTATCTATATGGCATCAAAAAGCACAACAATCAATGTAAGAATAGATAAGGCGACAAAAAACGCCGTCCAGAAAATAGTTGAAGATTTAGGACTAGATCTTTCTACAGCAATAAAAACGTTTTTTAAAAAGATTATTCAAACTGAGTCTATACCATTTATTTTAGAGAAGAACGGTCGAATGAATGATCCTCGTTACCTAGCAGAACTAAAAGACGATATTGCTTGGTCAAAAAAACATAGCAAAAAATATACTTCTGCAAGGGGGGCCATATCTGATATACTCGCTGAGTGAAATTTCAATTAGTTTTTTCTAGGGCATTCAAAAAGTCTTTCAAAAAAGTTAAAAGGTCAGCCATTTTTGATTCTGAGAAATTTGAGTTTGTGCTAAATGGACTTATGTCTGGAATCGAATTACCTCCGCAGTATCGAGATCATGAATTACGGGGTAAATATTCAAACTATAGAGAATGTCATATAAAGCCTGATCTATTATTGATCTATGAAATAGATAGAGATTTTGGATTAATTACAATTGTTGAGATCGGATCACACTCAGAGCTGTTTGGTTAATAGAGAAAGATTTACTTCTGATGCACATCGCAATAATGTGTCGCTCTTCCGCCAACAATAATTCTGCAAATCTTGCCTTTACAGCCTTTTTTGGAACATTTCTCACCGGTTCTTTGGTAGGCGCGATGTTCTTCTTGAAAATTGCCTTTTGTGCCGGTGATGTTGCGATAGTCGGACATGGAATCGCCACCAAGGTCTATGCCTTGCGATAATGTCAGTCGGATGGCTTTGAATAATTGGCGTAATTTTTGCTTTGAAACATCGGAGACCTTAGTTGTTGGATGAATGCCTGCCCGAAAGAGTGATTCGTCGGCATAGATGTTACCAATACCTGCTATCAGGGTTTGATCCATGAGTGCCAACTTTATTTTTTGATTAGGTTTTTTACTGAGGATTTGAATAAAAAGTTCATAAGTAAAATTATCGTGAAGTGGTTCTGGTCCTAGATCTTTGAGATGTGCCGATAAATGAGCATCTTTGCTATCCAAGAGGGTAACCTTGGCAAATTTTCTGGTATCAGAAAGAGCGAGATGTTTTTTATTATTAAATGTAATAACAAAGCGAACTCTTTTATTGAAAGGATCTTTCAAACCCTCTGGCTCAATAGCTTCCCAAGGATCTTTTATATTTTTTGCAATAAATTTGTACCGACCAAAGAGCAAATGGCCAGTCATTTTCATGTGGACAAGTATCACTTTGCCGTTTGTGAGAAAAATCAAAATATTTTTGGCTCGACGTTCTATTCTGACTATTTGCTGGCCAGTAACGTCTTTTTTGAAAATTTTGAAATAGGACGGATCTTTGATTGTATCTGACCCTTTGAAATATTTACTATTGTAATTTGTCCAAACTGAGACGATTTTTAGCCCAATAGTATGTTCGCGTAGACCATTTACAGTCGTTTGTACTTCGGGTAATTCTGGCATAAGCCCACTATAATGTATAATGTAATTATGCGCTACATTCTTGTCTCACTTTTTTTAATTATGGTTTTAGTTGTTCCTTGGTTGATGTTACATCCGCAACAGGCGCATGTCGTATATTCATTCATTGGAAATGCAGAAAGACAGATTGCCTCCGCTATTTTAACTCATAGTCCAAAGTCAGTAGTAGAAATAAAGTCAAAGTATTTTTCCGATAAATCATGGCGAAATAGATCGCCAGAAAAGGTGAAAATTTTAATTGTTCCTGGACACGAACCAAATTATGGTGGGGCAGAGTATTCAAATTTATTTGAAAGGGATATGGTGGTCGATTTGTCAAAAGAATTGGAGAGATATTTTGCAACAAACGACAGGTATCAAGTCTTCGTGGCTCGCGACAAGAATGATTGGTCACCAATTTTTTCTAATTATTTCAAAACAAATTGGAATGAAATAATCGCTTGGACTAAAAATAATCAAGAAGAAGTAAAGAGGCTCGAAAGAATAGGTGAATTTCATCCTGTTGTACCTTCTGTTATCCACAACAAAGCACCAAAGGATATCGCCTACAGGCTTTATGGTATTAGTAAATGGTCAAATGAGAATGATATCGATATTATCATTCATACTCACTTCAATGATCATCCTGGACATTCGAAGACAAGTCCAGGCGATTACACTGGTTTTGCAATATATATTCCTCAACAGCAATATTCAAATAGTACAACAACTCAACATATTGCTAGCGCAGTTTTCAATCGCCTAAAAAAATATAACCCAGTTTCAGATTTTTCAGGTGAAAGAGCGGGAATTATAGAGACACAAGATTTGATCGCTGTTGGCGCGTACAACTCTTTGAATGCACCAAGTTTGCTTATCGAATACGGTTATATTTATGAACAACAATTCAATAATCCTGATCTCTATAGTATCGCAATAAAAGATCTCGCATTCCAAACATACCTCGGTCTGCAAGATTTCTTTGACGACAAAAAACCCGATAACCTCGAGGGTTTGAGTGATACTTTACTTATTCCATACACTTGGAGAGCGCAAATTCTTGATAATAAATACAATTCGAAAGATGTTTATTCACTTCAGACCGCTTTGGTTGGCGAGGGTTTGTATCCTCCACAAGACAAAACTCTAAATGATTGTCCTCGCACAGGAAATTTTGGTAATTGTACAAAGAAGGCAGTTGAATCATTTCAAAAGAAGAGAGGTGTGACAGGAGAATATGGCATGGTTGGAAATAGGACTTTGGAAGAATTAAATCGGGCATATTCAGTTAAAGTTATTTAGCTCAATTAACAAGCGAGGCAGTATCTTTTATTTTGACCCTTCGCAGTGCCACAGAAACAGAAAGTAGAATAATACTAACCAGTGGCACGAGAAGAGACGGCTCTGCGAGTCTTCTGTTATTCGAGCAGAGCCGATCGTGTCAAAAGAAAAGATACTGCCTCGCTTGTTAATGACTTAAATTTCTCAATTCTTCTCTGACCACCTCCGCATCACTCCACGGCATTTTGGAATTATTCGGACCCATAATGTATGGATCAGTACCTTTGCCAGAAATAATGACTGTATTTCCATGCTTAGCTAATTCCAGTGCTTTTCTTATAGCGAGGCGGCGATCTAGAATTTTGTGAGGTTTATTTTTGACTATTCCTTGAGCAACATCATCGATGATCTTCATAGGATCTTCATCGTACGGATCTTCGTTGGTTAGAATAATTTCTTTGCAATATTCGTCGGCAATTTTTCCCATTTCTTTTCTCTTTGAAGTGTCTCTACCTCCACCTGTACCACCGAGAACACCAATAATAGATGTTGATTTGTATACCTCATATATTTTCTGGAGGGAGTCTGTGGTGTGAGCGTAGTCTACGATTATTGTAAAATTTGATCCCTCTATTTTTTCTAATCTTCCTGGAATAGATTTTAATGATTCTATTGCTTGTTTAATTATCTCATTTGATACACCTTCATTCTTTGCGCAAGTAATACTCGCTAGAATATTGTACAAATTGAAAACACCCTCAAGATGTGAATGAATTTTGTTATCTTCATAGGTAAAATCTATGCCGTCTTTTGTGAAATTGTATGGTTCTACTTGTTTCAAACTATATGTAATCTTTTTATCAGCTTTTGGTTCTAGGAAATTGAAAGCCTCCCTGTCGTCGCCGTTAACTATAATTGTCTTTTCTGGTTTCGAAGACCGTTCCAAGCTTTTTGCAATTGTTAATTTAGCTTTGAGATAATTTTCATAAGATCCGTGGGCTTCTATATGCTCTGGTGATAGATTTGTAAAAATGAAAGTGTCGAGATCAATAAAGTTGTGACGATAAAACATTGAACCTTGAGAAGAGATTTCTAAAATGGCGTATTTGCAGTTGTTAGTCACAGCCTTACGGATAAACTTTTGCAGGAAGAACCTTCCTGGAGTACTCATTTTGAATAAATTCTTTTCTGATATGTCACCAATTTTATGACGAATAGTGTTGGATAGGGCAGTCTTATGGCCTGCTTTTTCTAAAATTGCATTGATAATTTCTACGGTAGAACTTTTGCCTTTTGTACCTGTCACAGCAATGACTTTTATTTTTTTGGAAGGAAATCTATATATAATTGCTCCAAGTAGAGAAAGTGACCAGTGGTAAGCTGGGCTAAAAAAATTGAAGATGGGTGAGGGTATGAATTTGCGAATTATATATAATGTATTGTCGAGCATGTTTTTGTTGTACCCACGAGACTAGTTCAAGACTTTGAGAGCTGCTTTGACTTTGTCTCCTGTGTCCATGATCGTCTTATCGATCTTTTTTAATGATTCTCTGGCTTCTTCGCTACCATAGCCTAGCATTTTTAGAGCCTCAATTGCATCGGAGTCGCTATTTAGTCCAGTTGAGTATTCCTCAGTTGATAATGTGCCAAGCTTATCTTTTAGTTCAAGTACGATCTTTTCAGCGGTTTTCCTACCGATGCCGGAAACTTTGATGAGATGATTGGTTGAGCCAGAACCAATGGCGTTTATTAGTGTGTCCACGGTGACCGAAGATAGGATGTTTATGGCACCCTTCGGACCAATGCCGGAAATACTAATGAGTAATTCAAATAGATCTTGTTCCTTTTGGTCACAGAAACCATAGAGATCCATGGCATTTTCTCGAACGGCTAAATAGGTGAAAAAGCTTTGTTTTGCGCCAATTTTGGCAGAATGTAATGTGTCAGAGGTAACGAAAATTCGATAGCCTATATCGTTGACTTCTAGGATGATTGACTTCTCGTCGACTTTTTTTATTATGCCATTTAATGAAGCGATCATGCGGGCATTATAGCAATTTTAATGATTCGGTGTAATGTCTGGTCCAGAGCTTTACTTTATTTGTCTATCATGGTAACTTACTAACACAAAACTTATGGCAATAACTTCATCTGCAAAGAAAGCAATCCGAGTCGCAAAAAGAAAGCGCGTTTTCAATTTACGCCGAAAAAATGAAATAGAGAAGCAAATCAAGGCTTTTCGTCGTTTGGTTACGGCCAAGAACAAAGCAGAAGCAGAAAAGGTAATCCCACAACTCTACAAAGCTCTAGACAAGGCGGTCAAGACAAAATATCTCAAAGCCAATACTTCCGCACGACTCAAATCCCGTGCAATGAAAGCGCTCGCTAAGATTGGCAAATAATATTGCCCTCGTCGTTCAACGGATAGGACGCAGGATTGCGGATCCTGCAATCGTGGTTCGATTCCACGCGAGGGCACAAATGAGCGAAGCGAATTTTGTGCCCTCGAGCACGTGCCTTTAAGGCACGTGCGACGTGGAATCGAACGCCGGAGCCATATCGAGCCAGAAGGCGAGATGGCGAGGCGGTGCCCAACCCGAACGAGCGGGTAGCGAGTGAGAGGTTTGATTTAAATTTGTATATACGTTATACTTTGTAATACATTATATTACACAAATAATTTAACATCATGCGCTCAATATTAAATATTTCATTACCGGCCACTTTGGCTGACATTGTAAAAAAAGAGGTTAAGAAAGGTAATTTTGCTTCAACAAGTGAATTTTTTCGACATCTGCTTAGGTTGTGGAATGATAAAAAATTATCTTATGAACTCGGAAGATCTGAGCGGGATTTCGCTAGTGGCGATTTCAAGGCATTGAAAACTTTGAGAGATCTTAGATAATGGCTCGGTGCAAATATTTTATTCATCAACATTTGAGAAGCAATATAGGAAATTACCGCAATTTCTAAAAGATACTGCTGAAGAAAAAGAACGAGTTTTTCGTTCTGATCCTTTTGATACTTCTTTAAAAACTCATAAACTGCATGGTAAGTTAAATAAATACTACGCTTTTTCTTTGAACAACAAATATAGAATAATCTTTGATTTTGATGATAAAAATAATGTACGTTTTCACAACGTTGGTACTCACGACATTTACTAACACTAAAACCCCAACCTTTCTAAAACTTTGTGTAGAAAATGTTCACGGTGCTCGGTCTCTGCAATGTAACGAAGCATTATTTCGCGGACATCTTCTGGATCTAGCTCATCAATAAATAATACAATATAGGGCATCAGTAATTTTCGAGACTTCAAAATAATCTTTGGAGGTAGTTCGTCGTGAGGGATCCAAAACGATTCCAAGGTTAGAAAAGGGTAGAACCTATCGTGAACAATCAGGCCACGATCATTGATCTCGTGGTATACAATTTTAGGTGGCTGAGAAGCGTGTATTACCAGAGCCACAGCTGCCACCAGGACAAAAATACCGGTAATTATATTTCCAAAGATTATAGTTACAGCAGCAATAGCTAGGGTAATAATGCCGACAGCCCAATACCAATCTGGACTTTTTTCAACATAGAAATGTTCGGGTGCATTCCAAGAGATGAGAGCTTCGGTTGCCATGTACTAATTATAATGCCAATAGGCTATTTGTGAAAGCTCAAAGTTATATCTTATCGCCAACCAGGAAGCCAAATCCTTTGTTCGAGTTGGTCTTTGTCGAGTGGTAAACCATAAGTCATGGGGCTCCAATATATAAATGCAATAAGAGTAAGGGCGACAATTATGAACGAGGCAATTTTTTTGATATTTGGTTGTAGAGCACCAACCCAGTAAGCGACAGCAATTATACTAAATATCAATGCAGTCTCATAATGATAAAGAAACATTACTCGACCAATGAGGGCAAAGGGTAGCCAGTTTGCAAGATACCCGATAATTATAAACAGTAAGAGTTTCGTAGTGTTGGGGTCATCTGATATTTTTCTTTTGTAAATAAATTTTACAACGACATATATTATTGTAAAAATCATGGCAAGCGCACCTAGCCAGTATACAAACGGATTGCCGAGTAGATAAATGTAAGCATTGATCTCGGTTCCATCGCCACTATTACCTTGCCAGTAAAATATCGCCCTCTTCATGATTGGCCAGGTATACCACTCACTCGAGTTTGGGTGGGTGGCAGTCATTCCTGCATTTGTTCCGTACATAACTTTGTTTAACTCGACAAATTTGGACCAAAAACTTATTTGCTTGTTTGTTTCAGTTTGGTTTTCACTGTTGCCTATAAGTGTACTTCGAAAATTGTCTGTCATAAAAACATCGCCTTTGCCAGAAAAAGGTAATGCAGCAAAGTGTATTGAAAATAGAGAAATATAGACAAAAGCTGAAATCAGTAAATATTTTCCTATGAATATTGGCGAGTATTTGAAATAATCTTTGAGTGAGTTTGAATTGTAATAATATCTATACAATTCCATAAGAATAATCAAAAATAGAAAAGTCAGACCTGTCCATTTTATTGATAACGCTATGCCGGCAAATATGGTTGAAAGAGCAAGAAAAACAGATTTTCTGGAATCCATAAGACGTCTCGTATATTCCAAATAAAACAATATTGCCGAAAAGCCAAATAGGAGCATGACGACATCTGGCAGAATATATCGTGACTGAACTATCAGCGAATTTTCTAGGGTTACAAGTAAAGCACCAACAGTCGAGGCAGTTTTCGAAATGTCAAATCGACGACAAATATAATATATAAAGAGAGGGAGGAGGACCCCGCAAATTATGGAAACAATTCTGACAAGAATTAATTCTGGTGGTAATTGGTTGCCAATGCTATCCCAATTTGCTTTATAGTCGCTTAGACCCAAAAGGTGACCAATGAATGCCACAAGAATTTTGAAAAATTGAGGATGCTGATCAAAGAAATAGCTTCCTTGCCAGTAGTAAGTCATAAAATTACCATAGAATACCTCATCAAAAACGACGGATTTTGGAAAACCAAATCTAAAAAAATGAACAATTGTGCTAATTGCTAAAATTAGGAATGCTGTCATTGCATTTATTATATCATGGTATAATTTCTCAATGCTAAAACCTAGAATTTCCTTCATGTTTCCGGCACACAATGAAGAGCAGAACATTATTCATTCTGTCGAGATTGCAACAAAAGTTTTGCAGGAAGTTGCCAGCGAATATGAAATTATTATTGTTAATGATGGTAGTAGGGACAGCACAGGTACAATTATAAATGAGCTCTCTTCAAAAGATCCGCACATCAAAGCAATTCATCACGAAAAGAACTTGGGTTATGGTGATGCGCTCTGGACGGGTATTAAAAATGCAAAGTACGATTGGTTTTTCTTCACGGACTCTGATTTACAATTTGATATAAATGAAATTAAAAAGTTATTAGTATATATTCCACAGTACAAGATAGTTTTGGGATATAGGGCACCACGAAAAGATCCTTTTATGAGAATCTTGAATGGTCTTGGGTGGAATATTTTGGTTCGAATACTTTTTGGTCTAAAAGTGCGCGATATAGACTGCGCATTCAAACTTATTGATAGAAAGATTTTGGCGGAACTTCCTCTCAAGACTAGAGGGGCCACTACTAGCGCAGAAATTCTAGTTCGATTTATGAGAAATGGTCATAGATGGATAGAGGTACCAGTTAGTCATTATCCGAGACAAAGAGGTTCGCCTTCCGGCGCAAAACCAAAAGTTATAATTAAAGCATTCAAAGAACTGATAAAGTTATATTTTATGGGTATATGAAAAAATTGTTTTTAGTGCAGATTGCTAAGTTTAAAGATTTGAATATAATCCAAAAAAGATTATTCATTTTGGTTTTTTTAATACTTGTGACTTTCTGTGTAATCCATATAAAGTTGGTGAATGACACATTCTTTGTTGATAGGGAAGGAAATATAAATTCCACACTCGAGGGTTATGGTGATATACCACTTCACATGTCTCAAATAAGTAAGTTTGCTTTTGAAAAATCTTTTAATTTGAGTGAGCCAATATATTTGGGTAGAAATCTGCAATATCACTTCTTATTCAATATGATAAGGGGTTACATATTGAAGTTTACGGGTAGCTGGTCATTCGCTGTTCTTTGGCCGGCTTATCTCTTGGTTATAGCAAATATCTTTCTTATTTTTATTATCTATCATCGACTAATAAAGAATGTCTGGCTTGCATTGGGGTCGCTTGTTCTTTTCTATCTGGGCACTGGAACAGCAGGTTGGAATGTTCTCTTTGGTGGGGCGACAAAAATTATTACAAAATTAACTTCTGTTTACCCAGATCAAAATGTTGTCTTCGGACCAATTTTGTCGATGAGTTTTATCCATCAACAAACTTTTATCTTGGGATTAACTGGTTTTTTGGTTTTAATTTTGATACTTAATAAAATTAAAACCACATTTAATTGGAAAATTGCCGGTGCCGGAATAATCATCTTTGCTTTGATGCCGTCGGCCCATATGCACAGTTATATTGCTATTATTATTTTTTGTTTTTTCTTTTTAATCTTCCTTTTTCAAAATAAAAATTACGAATATTTGAGGAAAATTATGAAAGTTGTAATTCCTGGTATTGTATTATCTTTGCCGAGTGTTTATTTTCTTACTGCCGCACATAGTAGTTCATTGGGTAGCTCATTGAAATTTCGCCTAGGGTGGATGGTCCAAAACGGTTTGGGCTCAGCAAATTTTTTAGAAAATAATAGGACCATTTTTTCTTTGGATTACATATCTTTTCTGTTCAAAAACTTTGGATTTATTTTACCAATTATTGTCATAGTTATCGCTTTATTTATTATGAAATTTAGGACAAAGAATAAAGAGGTAATATATGACAGGGGTACATTCGATAACCTAAAAGTCTATCTTTGGTCTGCACTTTGTATATTTATTTTAGTTCAGTTAATCCAATTTCAGACTTGGGATTACGATAACAACAAGTTGCTAGCCTATTTTCTTTTCTTTGCTTCACCAGTAATTCTGTGGACAGTATACGTGATGTCACCAAAAAAGATGGTTGCAAGAACGGTCTTGGTCAGCGTAATTTTGTTCGTACTAGTATTTTCTGGTTTGACTGACACATACTTTCGTCTCAGTGTAAAAAAGGAATCACTATATCGTGTTTTCGATCATAATTCAGTAGTTCTGGCAGAATATGTAAAGGATAATATAGATGAGAAGGATCTAATTTTGACAGGTATGTCTCATATAAATCCGATTGTTTCATTGGCCGGCCGACAGATATTGGTTGGATACAATGGTTGGCTCTGGTCGCGTGGCGTTAATTATCAAAGTAGAGAAAAAGTCGTCAAAGATTTTTACGCTGGACCAAGTAGGGAGAGTAAGTTGCTAAAAGAATACAATATAAAATATATTTTACTCGACCGCACTATCGCCGGAGATTTTATTGAAAATATAAGAAAGTTTGATCAAGTATTCGACCGTGAGTTTGTAAGTGGTGATTATGTGCTGTATCGGTTATACCAGTCTAAATAAAAAATGGATTAACATTAGAAGCTCGGCTTCGTGTCTGTTAGCTCGTTTTGTTCAGTCGTGCGGGCTACTCGGGTATGGTACCCACACCTCGAGGCTTTGTAAGGGTATTTTAGCACGTTTGAGCCGACCCATTTGAGGTTTGTGGGTCGGGGTCTATATTTCCGAAGTTGGCACAATTTGGCACACGCAGGGACAGTGTTTCAAATGAGTGTTTGCAAGGCACTTTCGGCGTTCTCCGCCAAGCACCATAAGGGTATTTCAGAGATATTGGAACAGCACACTGTGCCAAAGCAGTGTGCCATTTTGATTTTGCATATTTTCAGGAGATTACTGGACTATTTCTCATATTCATTTCTTGCCAGGCAATTCCCCCAGACAGAAGGCTTCGGGGCCGATACGATTTCAATACCCACTAATTGGATGCGTTAGCCAGCATACGATTTTGGGTAGAGAAAGTAATGCACACCTTTTTGCATTTTTAGACGAGTAGCATTGTAGGTGGCAAAAGTAATGCACCACGATTCGTCACTTTTTGGGATTTACCATTGTCTCAGGGCAAAAAAGTAATACCTACACTTATGCACGAATTAGCAGCACATACTGTGCCCATTATTAATTAAGTAAAAAATATATGTCCAAATTAACACCCCTGGTATGGCGCACCGAAAAGCGCCGAGTGAACGATCTGCTTCCGTATGAGAAGAATCCGAGGAAAATCACAGACAAGCAGATGGAGGATCTCAAAGAGAGCCTCAAGAAATTCAATTTAGCGGAACTGCCTGCCATCAATACGGATGGAAAGATAGTCGCGGGTCATCAGAGAATAAAAGCTCTGCAACTATTAGGTAGAGGTGAAGAAGAAATCGAGATTCGTATTCCCAACAGGAAATTATCCTCCATTGAGTTCAAACAATACCTACTCACCTCGAATCGTTCTGGCGGATCATGGGATTGGGAAATCCTCGCAAGCGACTTCGATATCGACACACTGCTCACCGCAGGCTTTGATTCAGCAGATCCCACCAACATCTTCGACGACAATCTCGAAGTTACTGATGACAACTTCGATGAAGAAAAGGAACTGGAGAAAATCAAGGAAACCGATATCAAGTTCGGCGACTACTTCGCACTTGGTCGCCATAGACTGCTCTGCGGAAACTCGACAGATCAAAGAATGGTCAAGTTTCTCATGGATGGGAACCTTGCCGACATGATCAATACTGATCCGCCATACAACATAGGTCTCTCATACGACAAAGGTGTTGGCAACAAGGCGAAGTATGGCGGCACGACCAATGACAGCAAGACAGATGATGAATATCGCACGTTCGCAAAGACGCTCATCCAGAACACACTCAGTGTCACGAAACCCGATGCTCACATTTTCTTCTGGTGCGACGAGAGATATGTGTGGCTATTCCAAGAACTGTACAAAGAACTCGGTATCGATTCCAAACGTCTCTGCCTCTGGGTTAAAGATAATTCTTCCCCAACACCGCAGGTGGCATTCAATAAAGTGACTGAATACTGCGTATACGGCACTCGTGGAAAACCATACTTGAGCGACAAAGTTAAAAATCTTAACGAGGTATTGAACAAAGAAACTACCACTGGAAACAGATTAGTCGAAGACATTCTCGATATGTTGAATATCTGGCTCGTAAAGCGATTACCGTCACAAGAATATGCTCACCCAACACAGAAGCCACCGACCCTACACGAGAAAGCTTTGCGTAGATGTAGTCGCCCTGGCGATATCGTCCTCGACGTTACTGGTGGATCAGGAAGCGTCTTGTCAGCATGCGAACAATTGAAACGAACGGCGTATCTTTGCGAAATGGAGCCGATATTCTGTCAGCTCATTATCAACCGCTTTAAGCAAATAGCACCCCATGAAAAAATTACCAAACTCAATTAAGCTCGGTGACATTTTCCATTTGGGAGAACACACGATTGCATGCGGTGATTCGAGAGACAAGGAATTTGTAGCGAGACTAGTTGGCAAGAGAAAAATAAAGGCAATCATTTCCGATCCTCCGTATGGCGTGGCAGTTGCAGAAAGCAAGCAAAACTTCAAAACACTCTTAAAAGACAAGAAAATCGAGAATGATCACTTGCAATCCGATGATGAATACAAAAAGTTCACTGAAGACTGGCTCGGTGCGGTCACACCATTCCTTGAAAGGAAGAACGCACTCTACATATTCAATTCGGACAAGATGATTTTTGCTTTACTAGATGGAATGAAAAGTATCGGCTGCAAGTTCGCACAGCTCATCGTCTGGGTGAAGACGCAGGCAGTCGTCGGAAGAATGGACTACGCTCCGATGCACGAACTCATAGCATACGGTTGGTATGGAACGCATGAATTCCTGAAGTCAAAAGATAAAAGTGTAATCGTGCATCCGAAGCCGAACAAAAGTCCCTTCCATCCCACAACAAAGCCTGTACCACTCATTCGCCATCTCATCCTCAACAGCACCCGTATCAGTGATACTGTCTACGATGCCTTCCTCGGCTCTGGAACCTGTCTCCTTGCCTGCGAACAGACCAAACGAGTGTGCATCGCCATTGAGCTTGATCCTGAGTATGTACAGACGGCCATATCCCGATGGGAAAAGCTGACCGGCAAGGCTGTGGATAAAGTGGTTCAAAATTTGAACTAGTTCATTTACTGAACCAGAACTGGTAAACGAAATTAACCGAAAGTAGTTAACGAAGTTAACACACAAAAGAAAGAGAAACAGAGAGAAACCTAGTATTAGCAATTAACTGTGGAAAACCCATAAAAACATGAAAAGAGAATCAACCCTCAAAAGGAACAAGACGGAGCAGAAAGTCGTCTTGGAACAGCTCCGAAAGATACCGATCGTGCAGATCGCCTGTGAGAGAAGTAACATCGGACGTAGCACCTACTACCGCTGGAGGCGTGAAGATGCGAAGTTCAAAAAAGCCACAGATGAGGCTATGCAGGATGGCGAGGAGATGATTAATGATCTTTTCGAAAGTCAGCTCATCACCCTCATCAAGGAAAAGAATTTCCCAGCCATTCAGCTTTGGCTGAGACAGCATCATCCGAAATATCGAAACAAGGTCGAAGTGACTACCAGAACCGAAGAAGACGAGCAACTTACTCCCGAGGAGGCAAAGCTCGTCCGAAACGCGTTAGGAATTGAAGACCATGCATAACCACAGCACCGGTATCTACCTGCACCTTTGCATTTTTCACATTTTGTATCAGTCATACATATATTTTAATAAATTATTATTTCCTAAACAACTTCAATATAAAAAGAATGAGCCTCCGCAAAAAATTTCGCGGAGGCTCAAGTATTCAAGAGGGACAAGCCCTCAAGGGATCAAGAATCACTGCTTCCTGGCAGCCGACAACCCGATGTCGTCGAAGCGGCGGTCAACCCAGCAGTCGAAGACGTTGAGCCCGTCGGAATCGAAGTGGCCCACGTAGACACGGGTACCATCCGAGTCGAGAGTGCGCGTGCGCACATACTCCTTCTCGAACAGACGTTCTCCAGTGTTGAGGAAGTGCCCGATAATCGTATAGACCATGACATTCGCTTCAGGAGTCTCATCGATCTTGGAATCGAGGAGATCCTGTTGCTCCTGCCAAGTCTTCGACTTCGAATCGGGAACCGATGTCTTCCTGACCAGATGCCATTCGAGCGCACCTGCACCATTTCCCACCTCGTTGTTGTCATACCAGTCCTGCTGGTAGAACATGCGGTGCTTCGCCGGAAGCTTGACGCTCGCGGTTTTCGCCCGAACGGCAACGATTGCCATGGGGGCATAGGCGACGAGGATGTGGGTGTCCTTGCATTCGTTCAGCACCTCCTCGGAGAACGGAATCTCGGCCATGTAGGCGAGCTGTCGTTTCGAGAAGGCGACGCCGAAGTGCTTCTGGGCTTCCTCGATGCCGATGAAGTTCTTGCCCATGATCTCGCGTGCTTTCGCTTGCGAGACCGATGGTTCGTAGCCGTTGTGGTAACACAGGGTTGCCACGCGGGGTGCGACTGCTTCATCAGCGTTGATCCGCTCCACGATGGCATCGGCACGGTCGCCGAATGCGTTCATTAAGGTGTTGAATGCTCTGTGGGTTTGACCCGACGGGATTTCTGTCCATTTCATAACTGATTTCCTTTCGCTGTTGGCTCCTCTGCTATTGCTTCGGAGCGGCTGGCTATCGGACATACGATTCCGAGATTACGACTTGCCTCTGATTGAGACGAGTTTTCTAAGCCCTGAATTAAGGCTCAAAAAGCTCGTCTCAACAGTGATTCTCTATCAAAGAACTACCTAGATAGTATAGCAAAGAAATGGCTATTTGTCAATGGTTTTGGCGATCTGTCAATCTCTGCGTTATACTATCAGCATCTTGCTAATGTAGCTTGGATTACGGTTCAAGCTCGCGAGATATCTCACCTTGAGATATCGCCAGAGTACTAGTGGTTTACGGATCACGGTAGAGCGCGATTAAGGATAGAGAGAACTTCTTGTTCGCTTCTAGAGGAGATACTTTGAAAGAAGTTGCTCCCGAATAAAATTCAGAGATGGGAGGATATAGACCTGCAAAGGTAGTAAACCTCGATTCTCGGTGACACAGACGGGAGCGGGCAATATCTCGACTCGGATGGTAACCGTGTCAACGTGGGCAACTTCGATTCCGACGGGCTCAACGTCAACAACTACTGGGATGACAACCGCAACGACAACATCGGGTTGTCGGCTGCCAGGCAGTCATAGCTCTATCCAAGGAAACTTCCGCCAAAAAGCGGAAGTTTCTGTTAACGATCCTTCGTTGACTTTATCCACCCTCCGAGCATCCTCCCTATCTCGTCGAGATTGGCTTCGATGATGATATATTTCTTGGCATCAATCGCTTTGACATCTTTCATCAAGCGAATGCAAACTCGCAGGAAATTAAGTTTAACGCTCGTCTTCTCCAAAGTCGGCAACTTCTCGGATTTGGACTGCTGGCTTGCGAAAATAATACCTTCTAGTACATCAATAAGAAGGCTTTCGCACTTTTGCCAGAGTGTGTAGCGGTCTTGCTTGGGTACAGAAAGGCGAAGGTCATAGAAATCTTTGTAGAGGTCGTAACTCTTCTTGAAAATCGGTATGTCTAAGTCATTCATATATGAAAATTTATAAGGATTTATACTGGTCAATAATTTCTCCCCAGTCTCTTTTCAGAGCTTGGGAGGTATTTAAGTCTGATAAAAGGAACAAGCCTGACGTTGCCGAGTTTGAACTCCACATCGAGCAGAATATTTTTGATTTGTATCGCGATCTGAAGAATGAGACGTATCGGCACGGGCCATACAAGGGATTCTGGATACATGATCCGAAGATTAGACGGATACATAAGGCAGTTGTCCGAGATCGAGTCCTTCATCACGCCACCTTCGCCGTTTTGAACAAAATATTTGAGCCGATATTTATCAATGACTCGTATTCGTGCCGCATCGGCAAAGGCACTCACAAAGGGGTAGAAAAAGTTGCTGACATGCTTCGTGTGACGAGCAAGAATAATACTCGCCAATGTTATGCTCTGAAATGCGACGTGAGAAAATTCTTTGACTCTGTCGATCACCAAGTACTGAAAGATATCCTTAGAAGGAAAATCAAGGATCAAAAGACGATTTCTCTTTTGGAGGAGGTTATTGAGAGCTACGAGAAAAGCGGCACTTGCGAGAGAGAGAGAGAGAGAGAGTAAAACGCTGCCGCTTTTTACTACAAATACCAATAAAGGGGTGCCCATCGGCAACCTGACTTCGCAGATTTTCGCCAACATTTATATGAACGAGTTTGATCAATTCGTTAAGCATGGGCTTCGTGTGAAAAATTACGCGCGTTACACCGACGATTTTATGATTATATCAGAAGACAGAAAATACCTCGAAAATTTACTGCCGAAATTGCAGGATTTTTTGAAAGAAAGGCTGAAACTCGAACTGCATCCGAACAAGATATCCATCCGCAAATTTCATGAGGGCATAGACTTCCTCGGGTATGTTATCTTTCCGCATTACAAGCTTCTTAGATCCAAAACTAAAAAGAGAGTTTTGAGAAATGTGCGTAAAAAGATGGCGTGTTATCAAAAAGGATTAATTCCTGAAAATCACTTGCATCAAAGTATGCAGTCCTACCTCGGCGTCTTGTCTCATGCGAATACCCACGAGCTGACGGAGGGACTGAAAAATCAGTATTGGTATTGGTTGAAGGATTGAACCTTTATCTCCCAAACAACTTCACCTCTCCCGTCTCTGTATCCTGTGTTAAGAAATCAACTTTCGTTGCTCCATCTTCACCAACTGGATCATCAAACGACCACGCTTGAAGCGGTTTCATACCTCGGGCAGAGTATTCGAGTGTTCTGAATAGATAGCCGATGAATGATCCTGTGTATTTATAACAGCGAATGCAACCCTTTATTTTCTCGTCGACGTCCTCGCCGTAGCCTTTCCATTTGAACAGCTGATAGTATTTCTCGATCCAGTCATCAACCATGTAGCGCAACCACTTTAGTAATTCTTGTTGAGCTAAAACATTGCCTTTCTGTGCTATTCGGACAAGTGCGATGACGATTCGGTTACGAATTTCTTTATCATCGGCATTCCCAAGAGCAACGAATGTATAAAGTTTGTCCTTGTGTTTTGTAAGGATTGCATCCACCTCAGTCTGATTTTCATAAGGTCTTTCAACTTTGCGTTTAAAGTACTGCCACCGATTTACATACTTCTTGTTGAGCGCATAGGTGAACCTGTCCCAATCAATATGATCGTTTTCAGTTCTTAGATTTATTCGTATATAGGTATATACCGCAAGAGAGTGAATGTGGATCCATGTACTGCTGAATGTTTCTGGCTTTTTCTTTTCAAGAAGTTTGTTGATTGTTGTAACAGCGGTATCGAAATCCATTCTGTAATTATATAAACAACAAAACACCAAGAGAATTCTCTTGGTGTTTTGTTTAAACTGATAGCACGTGAGTCGCACTGAAGCCTCGGGCCTGTGAGAACACGTTACTAACAGGTTGTCAATGCGGAGGAGGTGAGATTCGAACTCACGGTCCAGTTGCCCGGACTCCGCTTTTCAAGAGCGGTGCCTTAAACCACTCGAGCCACTCCTCCTTATTATCCATTGGCTAACCCTTCTTAAATGTTTAGTATTACTTGAGCCAACAGTCTCAAAATAATTGCATATATCTTCAATTTTTTCAAGTTGAACGGATTTTTTTGATCTTCGAAATTTCGGGTTGAAACCCAGCTCAGTTAGAATTTGATATATTTGTTCAATCAGTTTATCAGAATAACTAGTAAAATTTACTCGCGGGTATGAATAGTTCTTATTATTGATTTTGTGTTTTTCAATGACAACCGAGCCGTCTGTATCCATTAATCCTCGGAGACAATTTATTTTAAATTTGTAAGATTTATTTATCCAATCTGGTATAGAAATATTTTGTTTAAGTTTGTTTCCAATTTTTAAGCCATTATTTAGTAAAAAATCGCTTAAATTCTTTCTTGAAACTGATATGTTGATAGTCCTACTATTTTTTACTGAGTAAATTTTTGGACTAACTTCGAATAATCCATTTATCAATTTAATAATGTACTTTGAGTATTCTCTGTCCGTTTCACTATTTAGTGTAATCTTTACTTGATATGGTGTAATACCACCGTCGCCTATAATAATACCAAATAGCTCTGCTAGCTCTGCCGATTGTTTTGGAATTTTAATCTTACGTTTTTGCAAGATTGGATTTGGGGTATTTTTACCTTGATTATCCCACCATTGTTTCCACCTAGATTTGCGATATTCTGCATTACCACCTATCTTTTTGTATTTGTTGTAGACCATATCGCCACCTTTTTTGCCTGCTTTGCTATTGTGGCTGTATTGAGACACGATCTTAATATTTTTTGGTTGCTTAATTTTACCAACCAAAACTAATTTTGTTAGTGTATTGTACGATATCGAGTAGGTTTCATTTCTGTAGTACGTAAGTAGGCGATAGTTAATATTTAGATGCTTTGCAAGCTGTTTCCATGATAATTTAGAGTTTGCTTGAACTTTTGCGATAAATTGTGATTGTTTTGAAGGTTTGAATAGGACTCTATCAGTTGGTTTATATTTATACATATTTAGCACACTTCCTATTTTATCATTTAATTATTTGGGTTACAATTGATTTATGAATGCAAATAATAAAATAATGGGTATCGATTATGGATCAAAGAGGGTAGGGCTTG
>CAZNUY010000012.1:0-8703 GCA_964576745.1 uncultured Candidatus Saccharibacteria bacterium
AAACTTGAAAAAGTTGTGATCAAAAGGATTTACCATATTATTCTTTGATAGTTAAATTAACTGCATTCGATGGAGTTGAAGTTGACCCACCATCATAAGCATTATTGACAGTAATTCCATATTGACCAATTCGCACAAGTGGAGAAACTTTAAATATTAAGATTTTACCGTCTGATGAGACAAAATTTGGTTTTGCAATTCTACCATTGTTAGAAACATCAAAATTTACAACAGTTGAATCATCGAACCCTCTACCATAGAGAACTACGGAAGAATCAGTACTGTTTGAAACAACATTTGGCAAAACTGAATCTATTTCTAACGGTTTACCCATAATTGAGAACAATCCACTAAACTGTTCTGGAGCTTTTTTACTCATCCCAGTATTTTTTGCATATATTCTATATTGACCTGGTGGCACATAAATTTCAGAATTTGACCTTGCAGAATATACTTTTCCAACTGTCCAATCATATGTATTTCCAAACACAGAACTTGTAACATATCCAAAACTAAGTCCATCCTTACCTTCCAAAATGAGACTATAATTTGCATCCTTGATATCTTTCCACTGAATTCTAACCTTACTATCTGTCTTTAAATATTCACCTGAGTATGGTGTAACGATAGTTAATTTATCTGGACTGATACGAGACACAGGTATTGGAGTCGATACTGGCGTAGTTTGTGAGTTGATAACAGATGCCGTATTACTTCTCACCATACAACTATTATCTCTTATCAATTTTCTAGTAAGAGGGCCAACCCTACCTGTATTGCTTATATTATTAGCTGACTGATAATTCTTAATTGCATTATTGGTCGATGGTCCAAAATAGCCATTTGGATTAACTTTTAAGTACCCAGATTTGTACAAATATGCCTGTAATTTTGAAACAGAATTATCATTAGGTTTGTCAGATAATCCTTGAAACAAATCGTAGGCAAGATCAACGCAAATTATGTCATTACTATTTTGAGCAACCTGACTATTGACTGATATGGTTGTGACATAAGGATTTGTTACAACTGTAGTTTGTGAATACGCATACTTAGCAAATGATGCCGTATATGAACCTACAAGAAATAATATTACGGTCATCCAAATTTTTATCATATAAACATTGTATCATTTAATAAACAGAAAACACAAAAACCGCCTTTCGGCGGTTTTTGTTCCAACTGTATAAGTTGAATTCTGCTGACTAAGGAAGTGAAACTGTAGGAGTCCTCCAGTCTGACTTATCAGTCATAGAAGTTGAGGTCTGTTGACCTGTTGTTGTTGTGTACCATCGAACACCATTCATCTGGAATGCGTAGTTATTAGCTGACGAACCAGCGACAGTGATCTGATAATCAACATCCAAAGTTACAGTGTTACCCTCTTGTAGTGTCCATGTCTCACCATTTGTTGTTACACCTGATGAAGGAGTACTGTATGAGACGATAGCATTTGAACCAGCTGATGTGTTAGCTGAAACTGTACCGTTTGCAGCACCGTTTCTGTAAACACTAGCAACTGCTGTTGAAGTAGTTGAGAAAGCTGGGGTAGTTGAACCTGCTGAACCGAATGAGATATCACCTCCAACTGCCTTAATAGTAAGAGTAAACTTTCCTGTTCCTGTTGAAGTAGCTATACCTGAGGTATCGTTACTTGAAAGAGCAGAGCGTACTGCTGATCTATTAACCAAAGCGAATACTGGACCGAGGTTTCTAACATACATTGTTTCACCTGTAGCAGAACCAGACTCAGTGATAGAATCACCTGCCATGTTTTCTGAAACTACGTCTGCTGTATCAATATCAGCAGCGATTTGTGAAACTGTTCCGTTTGCTCCGTCAATATCAACCATGACTGTCAAAGTTCTTGTAGAATCCTTTGAAACAATCAAGTCAACATCTGAGAACAAAGCTGAACCACTTGAGTATGAAGCATTGTCTAACTCTGTTGAACCTTCATACAGGTAGACTGTAGTAGAAGCTGTTGCTCCTCCTGTACCAGACTTTGTAATGTCTACTGTCAAATCTGTGATCTTAACACTATCTTTCTCAGCTTTGAGATCGAATGTCAAAACTGGGAGCTTACTGTACTGTGCTTCATCTGAACCTTCTGCAGCAACAATATCATTTGCTTTCTGAGTTGCTGTATTTGTAGAAATCTTCAATGTTGCATTTTCAGCAAGAGAAGCATCTACGTTGATTGTCTTTGTGATTGCACTTGTACCAGCATACTGATCGATACCTGCACCATCAATACCTCTGACAGCGTTAGTTGTCCAAAGTGTGATTGTGTAGTTTGAAGAAAGATCTGTTGTGTCAATACTTGATCGAACATCAGCCTTTACTGTCAAATTCTTCTTTGAACCCTTTGAAACAAGAGCGTTGAAGCCTGAGAAAGTAACGGTGTAGTTTGAACCATCCTTGACTACTGTTGAAGAATTTAGATCAACAGAAGAAAGAACTGTACTGCCATCTACTAGATAAACCTTTGAGTAGATCTTGTTGTAGATCTTTGTTTCTGTACCAAGATTCAATTTTACTCTTTGAACTAGAATGTCAGAATTCTTTGCTTCAACATCGAAACCAAGAACTGCTGCCATTGTTTGTCCTTCGTAAACTGTTGAACTTACGCCAGCGTTAGACTGTGTAACTGACAAGATACCTTCTACACCAGGAGTACTGATAACACCAGGAGTTACTGGAGTTACTGGAGTACCCGCTGTAGGTGTACAAACATATCCTGCTGGGCAACCTACTGCTACTGGAGCAGATGAGCCACCATTCAAAGCACCACGAGTAAGAGGACCTACGAAGCCTGTTGAAGGAATACCCTTTGCTGCTTGGTAAGCCTTAACTGCTGTCTGTGTCTGAGCACCGAAGTAACCCTTTGATGCAGCACCCGAAGCGATAGCTGGGATACTGTATCCGTTTGCGATAAGCCATGTCTGAAGAGCTACAACATCAGCACCTGTTGAACCAACTGTAAGATTGGTACTGAAGGTGTATCCTTGTGCTCCTGCGATCGAAGCGATAGCGAAAATAGCTATGCCAGATGCAATAAGAACTTTTTTCATACGTATGATTTTTATAATTAATGTACCCTTCTCTATATTACTAATAAGTGAGAGAAGTTAGTACAATTTGTAAACTAATAATAAGGTGTTAACCTTTTTTTCCACTTCTTTTCACAAAACGTTATCGACACGTCAGGCAAAAAGAGTTTGTGGGCGAAACCAAAATTGAAAAATGAAAATGTTTTTTTGATTGTAGATTTTCGACGTTCTACAACCGACAAGTCCATCTTTCAAGAACTCTGAACATTGCAAAACACCCGCCAAAGCGGATCGAAATGCAACTATTATTTTTTCAAAGTTCACCCCCTTTACAACCTACTCCTTTATTTGATTGCTCAAACAAACGATAAGGTATGCTCTGGGACGAATATGCGAAACCTCGCACACTCGTTACAAAGCATTATAACTCAAAAATGATGTAAGGTGCAAAATCCACTAATGTGGATAACGAATATATTACAATAATGGCCAAAATAAGCTTCAATTAACCTAATATAGTTGGCCGTATAATTGTAGTTCAAAACACTCAAAAAGTCAATTTATTTTGACGATTTATCGTTTACCAAAGAATAACGGCTCCAACGTCTCTCTCCATCCTTTTTCACGATCCCACGATTGACCAGATCTATGAGCTCCCGCTGAATAGTCTTCTCACTGCAATCCTTTATGACTTTTGAAAAGTCTTTTATAGTTAAATTTGATTGATTTTTTAATGTGGAAATAATAAGCTCCTGTCTTTGTAACTTTCTATCATTACTAACGACATGTCCATCAGAAACACCTATATTTGAGGACGGATTAGCAACTGACGACATGCCATGACCTTTTGAACGCACATCAGCAGGAGTACCCATTTTATTGCCCAACCTAAAGCCGGTCGAAAATAAATCTGGTGTCTTAAAGAATGAATCTGACAACACATAACCAGCATTTTCTGCACTTTCTGCAAGACGATCACGTAGAAGCGCTATGATGTTATCAATCTCTCTAACCAACAAGCGGTAGTTCATTTCTGAAACAAGGTTCGATATCTTTGCAACATTCAATAGAGATAAGGTTTCGAGAGATGCAGTAAAAATAGATTGAATGATTGCATTCTTATCCCCAGGCAAAGAACTCGAAGCGGAAAAAGAAGAAGAGATGAGATCTATACCCTTGTCTCTTAGCTCCCATTTTATCGGCTCTTCGTCCTTTAACAATCCAGAGACGAGGTAAAGGGCGGCAGTTATCTTCTCTGTCTTTTTGAAAATATAAATCAAATAGTCCTCAGCAGAAAAGAAGCCCAATGATTTCCAATTTATTGGGTCATTAAAGGACTCACCCTGTTTATTGTCTTTATTGTCCATGAAGTTGTCTTATTGCATCTTCTTGTCTGATACGTGACTTATATCATGACCGATAATTTGCTTATGTCTATTATAGTCCAATATGATTGATTTGCAAGGTAAAAATATAATTCATGAACAGAATATGATATTATTAGAGAATAATCATTTATTATATGGCCAAGAAAAAAGATTCAATCGATATATCAAAAAAGATAAGATTTTGGGATGAGATGAGAGACGAAACTGTGCAGGTTATATTGTCTATATTTTCTTTCCTATTAGTTGTTTTGACGCTTCTTGCTTCGTTTGGTAAGGCTGGCTGGATTGGAGATAAGATTTTTGCATTTTTATATACACTATTTGGTGTAGGATATTTTCTCATTCCTGTAATGTTCGTAATGTTGGGTATTTCATTTTTACAGGGCCTCAAAAAACGTCTAGAAATTTCTAGGATAATTGGCGCATTCATTTTCTTGATATCGGGTCTTGGTCTTATACATGTTATATACGCTGGGGCTAGTGGTATTATAGGTAGATTCATTGCCTCACCTCTCATAAAACTCGTCGACTACTGGGCAACGAGTATTATTCTCATTACTCTTTTGGCAGTTTCAGTAATTATGACTTTCAATCTTTATTTCACACTAAAAGATCTGATGTTCTGGAAAAAAGACAAGGAGGAAGAAAGTGAACTTGAAAATAAAACCAAGACTTTCACGGCAGAAACCGATGCTGAGATTGCAACAAAATTACAAAAAAATACGAACGATGACGACCTCGCTAACTCATCAAAATCCAGCGACAAATCTGATAAAACAAAAAATGACAATCAAAACAATAAACCCAAGAAAAAGAGTCTTCTTGATTTTACAGAAGAAGAGGAATCGGGTTTTGCAACAACTATGGCAGTTCCTCATCTCCGTTCATTTACACCTCCCCCACTGTCTCTACTCGAAAAGGATCGTGGTAAGCCAGAGACTGGTGACATAAAAGCTAGCGCAAATATCATAAAGCGGACATTGCAAAATTTCAGTATATCCGTAGAGATGGATGAAATATCAATTGGACCATCTGTTACCAGATACGCCCTCAAACCTGCAGAAGGAGTAAAATTGTCCAGGATTGTTGGTCTAAACAATGATCTTGCATTGGCCTTGGCTGCCCATCCAATAAGAATTGAGGCACCAATTCCGGGCAAATCATTGGTGGGTATCGAAGTGCCCAATACCGCAAAAACAACGGTTGGCCTGGCAACACTTCTAGCTGCTCCTGATTATCAAGAATCAGAAAAACCATTACTCATGTCTCTTGGTAAGGATATCACCGGCAAACCACATTTCAGTAATTTGGCAAAAGCACCTCATATGCTTATAGCCGGTACGACCGGATCAGGAAAATCCGTAACTATTCATGCTCTTATAACTTCACTTTTATATCGCAATTCCCCACAAGATCTCAAATTTATAATGATCGACCCAAAGAGAGTCGAGCTCACTATGTACAACAAGATTCCTCATCTCCTCAATCCTGTAATTACAGATCCAAAAAAGGCAATCTTGGCTCTAAAATGGGCAGCAAAAGAAATGGCAAGACGATATGACGTACTCGAGAAAAATTCTTCACGTGATATTGATTCGTACCACAAATCGATCGTAACACCAGCTTTAGAAAAGCAAAAGAATAAAGTAGGCAAAGATGCCGATGAAAACGTGAAGCTTCCAGAGACCATGCCTTATATTGCGATAATAATTGATGAGCTCGCCGATATTATGCAGACTTACCCTCGAGAACTCGAATCCGCTATTGTCCGCCTCGCTCAGATGAGTCGTGCTGTCGGTATCCACCTCATAATCTCGACACAAAGACCAAGTGTAAATGTTATTACTGGACTAATCAAAGCAAACATTCCTAGTCGTATCGCCTTACAAGTCTCATCTCAGATTGATTCGAGGACAATCCTAGATCAGATGGGTGCCGAGAAACTCCTTGGAGCTGGAGATATGCTCTACCTTGGTGGTGAAATGTCAAAACCAATTCGCCTCCAGTCAGCATATATTTCCGAGTCTGAGGTAAAAAGAGTCGTCAAATATCTCGTGGATGAATATAAAGATCAAATAATGGACGAGATAAACCTAACCCCAGTAGAAGCTGGACAGTCAGCAGCTTTCGACTCAATGATGGAACAAGATTCGATCGAAGACGATGACGAATTATACGAAGCTGTCAAAAGCGAGGTAATCAATTCCAGAAAAGCATCAACGTCTTATATCCAGAGAAGATTTGGTATTGGTTATTCTAGAGCGGCAAAACTTATTGATACTCTCCAAGAAAGAGGTGTTGTCGGTCCAGCCAATGGATCAAAGCCTAGAGAAATACTTGTTGGTAGTGATATCATTCCACCACCAGAAGAAAATCAACCTGAAGAAACCTTGGTTTAAATTTGCAACTTCAACTTCATATTGTTCAGCTAGTATAAAATTCCTAAATGGTTATAATGGGTCATGCTTGGATCCAGAACCGGAAATTTACGTTTCATAAAAATATCAGCCATTACTGCCCTCATTGTTTTTGTGGCATTATTTGCTTTCTTTCGCAGTCTAAACTATATAAGAGGACCAATTATTTCGGTTAGCTATCCTGAAAATGGCGCTATTATCGACTCAAATATCATAGAAATAAAAGGTAACGCTCAAAGAATAGTCAAAATTACCCTAAACGGCTACCCTATTTCTATTGATGAGCAAGGCAACTGGAGCGAAACACTAATCCTATATGACGGTATTAATAAAATCACTGTTCAAGCAGAGGATCAATTTGGTAGAAGTGTAAAAAAACAATTGGACATAGTTGGCAGAACAAATCAATAGTTGAAATAATATAGAAAATGGTATCATTCCGATATGCCTGCACTTATCAGCTTTCTTATTAAACAGAAATTATGGCCTTCAAAAAAAATAAAACAAAAAATAACGCTACCATAAAAGATAGTGACAATATCGGCTCCGAAGATCAAGAAACAATAGAGTCATCGGACAACAAATCATCTTCCAAACCAGTAAGGCAAGATACTGGTATCAGAGATGCGATGGACGCAATCCGTGCCAAATTTGGTGAGGATTCGATCATGAAACTAGGAGAGAAACAAAAAGTTAATATTAACGCTATACCAACAGGCTCCCTTGGTCTAGACTGGGCACTCGGTATAGGCGGAGTTCCACGTGGTCGTATTATTGAGATTTTCGGACCAGAATCATCAGGCAAGACTACCCTCGCCTTACACATAGTAGCCGAAGCTCAGAAACTTGGTGGCGTCTGTGCCTATATCGATGCAGAACATGCTATGGATCCCGAATATGCCACCAGACTTGGAGTAAAGATCGATGACTTACTCATTTCCCAACCAGATACAGGTGAGCAAGCCTTGGACATCGTAGACAGTCTCATCCGCACAAACAAGATGGACGTGGTAGTTATAGACTCGGTCGCCGCTCTTACACCAAAAGCTGAGATAGAGGGCGATATGGGTGCTTTCCATGTCGGTACCCAAGCCAGATTGATGTCCCAAGCTCTAAGAAAGCTCACCGCTATCGTAGCCCGCTCAAAATCAATCGTTATCTTCATAAATCAGATACGTATGCAGATCGGTGTGATGTTCGGCAACCCAGAGACCACCCCAGGAGGCAAAGCCTTGAAATTCTATTCATCGGTCAGACTCGACATAAGACGTATCGCTCAGATCAAAAAGGGCGAAGAGATCATGGGTGGTCGAGTCAGAGTCAAAGTAGTCAAGAACAAAGTGGCTGCCCCATTCAAACAAACCGAATTTGACCTTATGTACAACGAAGGCATATCACAAGAAGGTGAGATTATTGCTCTCGGCGAAAAATACGAAATAATCCAAAAATCCGGCTCCTCCTACTCATTTGGCGAAACAAAGATGGGTCGTGGTTATGACGCTACCAGACAATTTCTCAAAGAAAATCCACCTATTCGTGCGGAAATTCTCAAACAAATTCGCGAAAAGTTGAATGCTCAGTAGTTAATTTAAGGATAAATAAGAGTCAATCCACATGAATAACAAATCAATGAAAATTGAAATTGAAAATTGCGTCACCGGACAATTAAGGCGAGAGTCAATTGAGGCAAAAATTCATCAAGCAATATCTGATATCGATTCTGGTAAATATACAGTTCACAAAGAGTTGGTAAAGAAACTAAATATTAAGCATTAGACAACTGCCCTTTCTTCCGATAGAATGCCCAAGCAACATTAATCGTAACAAAAGTCATATGTCATTACT
>CAZNUY010000012.1:8803-20359 GCA_964576745.1 uncultured Candidatus Saccharibacteria bacterium
TTCCGATAGAATGCCCAAGCAACATTAATCGTAACAAAAGTCATATGTCATTACTTGAGTATAGTGAAGTCACTGAAAAGAAATTTATCGTCTTGGACGGCGCACCTTACGAAGTCATCTCTTCGCATGTATTCCGCAAACAACAGCGCAAACCAGTCAATGCCACCAAGCTCAAAAACCTATTAACAGGTAAAGTTACCGAGTACTCTTTCCACCAATCCGAAAAAATCGAGGAGGCAGAAATAGATGAAAAAGATGTAAAATATCTCTACACAAATCGAGGCGAGTGGTGGTTCGCTGATCCGGAAAATCCCGCCGATCGATTCAAAGTGCCAGCCGATGTCGTCGGTCCGCAAGGCAAATTCCTCAAACCAAACACCATCGTCAAGCAATATCTTTTCAACGAACAACCTATCAGTTTTCGTATGCCCATTACAGTCGATCTCAAAGTCATCGAAGCTCCACCAAACGTCAAAGGTGACACCATGACCGGTGGTCAAAAAGTCATAAAGCTCGAGACTGGCGCAACCATCAGTGCCCCACTCTTTGTTAATGAAGGTGATATCATTCGAGTCAATACCGAAACCGAAGAATATCGCGAAAGAGTTAAGTAATTTTTAGTATCTAGAGCGGGCAGTAAGTATGCATTTTTCGAGGCCGCCAGAATTCTGCAGAATTCTGGATTAATCCTCGAGATTTTGTGCTCAAAATCTCTGCGGAGCCTCTCAAAATACATACTTCCTGCCCGCTCTCTCAATCAATAAAATTACATAACAAAAAAGCCGAGACATATCGGCTTTTTTGTCTGGAACACATATAGACTTATCTTGCTACGTACGGAAGCAAAGCCATGAACCTTGCTCGCTTGACTGCAACACCAAGTTGTCTCTGATATTTTGCAGATATGCCTGTTTGCTTGCGATTTAGGATACGACCGTGAGGATTGAGGAATTTCTTGAGAATCTCGGTATCCTTGTAATCTATATACTTAATATTATGTTGATTGAAATAACACTGTTTTTTCATATTTTTTTAATTAGAATGGTATATCATCTGGATTGATCTCTTCACTTGGATAATCGATCTTCTCACCTGAACTCTCTCCTGTTTCGGCCGAAGTAGGTTTGCCGGATTCATCTGCCGAAGTCTTTGCGGAAGTACCACCTCCTACTTTGGTGCCAAACTGAACATTGTCAGCGACTATCTCGGTACGATATTTCTTCTCACCGTTGGTCTCCCAAGATCTGGTCTGAATACGTCCTTCGACCAAAACTTGTTGGCCCTTTTTAAGATATTGTCCTGCCAACTCTCCCAATTTTGCAAAAGCCACAACGTTGTGGAACTCTGCAACTTCTTGCCTATTGCCATCTTTGTCTTTGAAGATGCGATTGGTTGCAATACTAAAACTGCAAACTTTCGTACCCGATGGCAATGCTTTGAGCTCTGGATCCCTTGTCAAATTTCCTATAATAAACGCTTTGTTAAGATACATATTTGTTTTTGTGACTCAGAGAGTCATTATAATATTAATTATGCTTCTTTAACCATTGCGTCAATACTCTTGTCTATCTCTTCTGGAGATGCGGGAACTGAATCTACAACATCAACCGGAATTACAACCTCGGCAGTCTTGTCGTTTTCGACTGCAATCTTTGATGTTGCAGAGGAATGTTTACCAAGATAAGTATTTTCTCGTACTGTTGTAATGTTCAAAGTTCTTATGATTGAAGGTATGACTTCGATTGATTTCTTGATATTTTCAATAAGATCAGTACCGACTTCAAATTTGACCCAACCAAAGTATGCTTTATCGTATTTTTCATAGGACCCAGCAACTGTTTTTTTGCGAATTGTATAGGCCAAATCTTCTGGACGAGGAAATTCTTCACTAATGATCACCGCACCAGCATCATTAAGAATTTTTTTAATCTTTTCTACCTCTTCCCCTACTTTTTCTTCTGGAATAGAAGAACCAATCAAGTAACCCACTTCATAGACCGTCAAACGGTCTCCAATCTTTTCATTCATAGTTTTGTGCAACTAGTGACCCTTATTTATTTGGGACCCTATCCATAAGACAGGGACTAATTGCGATTATTTAATAATGTAAACAGAGACTAACACGAAAATGGTTAAATTGCAACATTGGCAAGCACACCATCATTTTATCAGAACGAGATAAATTAAAATGAAAATAATTATAAAGAAATAATAAAATAATTATAAAGAAATTCTAAAAAAGTTCTTTGCATTACTGAGCACATGCTGTTTTACTATACCCTCTTCGATTCCCTTGATTTGGGCGATTCTTTTGACGACTTCGATAACATTTGCAGGCTCATTTCTCTTGCCTCTATATGGAATTGGCGCAACATAAGGACAATCAGTTTCGGTCATTATTCTATCCAAAGGAATATACTTTATTATATCTATGTAATTATCTCCAAAAGTTATCGCTCCAGTAAATGAGAAATAGTAACCAAGGTCGAGAAAGGGCTTTGCTTCTTCGATACTACCTGCAAAAAAATGAAGGTTACCCAATACTCGAGAACGATCTTTTAGAACTTCTAAAGCATCTTTGTAAGCAGATTTGCCAGACCCATTCCTGATATGAAGCATAAGAGGTTTTCGAACTTGATTTGCCAGATCTATCATGGAGACAAAGGCTTGGGTCTGTTTTTCTACCATTTCTTCATCAAGATGATAAAAATCTAAACCGCATTCACCAATACCTATAGTCTTTTTGTCACTTGCAAGGATTAAATATTTTTCGAAATTAAAAATTTCTCCTCGAGATGTAAATTCCTTGTTTCCCTCTCCCAATTCTTGCTCATCATGGTGCGATTTTGAAGTATGGATCGGATGCAAGCCAACAATTGCATACGCATAGTCGTATTTATTTGCAATTTCTAAGGCAAGTGTCGATGTGTCATATTGAGTACCTACGGTTACAAAAGCAACTTTTTTTTCAAAAGTTCTTTTTATTACCTCATCCCTATCGGCATCATAAGCCGAAAAGTTCATATGACCATGAATATCAATGTAGTCCATTTATTTTCTAACGAAAAGTGGTGTCTCGGGCATTTTGTTTGTCTTCACCAAATCTAAAATCTTATAAGCAGTCTCCGGCAAAATAGGAGTAAGCAATCGACCGATTATATTTAACCTTGCCAATAATTCTAGTATATCTTTTTTGCCACCCTCGAAATCGGTTTTGAGTTTTTTGAAAGGTTGTCGATCTTGGATAATTTTGTCACTTCCTGTAACCAATTCCCAGACAGCATCTGTAGCCTGCTCAAGATTGAAATTGGCAAAACCTTCACTATATGACCTATAAACATGAATGACCTCTTCACTCTGTTCCAACTCTTTTTCTACCGAGGCGTCGTAATGAATTGAGTTTGCTTCGGCCATTTTCATTGTTCGAGATACTAGATTTCCAAGACCATTTGCCAAATGAGCATTGTAGGCATCTTTGAACATATCCATAGTAAATGGACTGTCCTCAAATGGAGACAACTCTCTAGCAACATAGTACCGGAAAGCATCCGCACCAAAATTCTTGACCACGTCGAGAGGGTCTATTGTATTACCAAGTGACTTTGACATTTTTACACCACCTTCACCAGTGATAAAACCATCAATGATAATGTGTTTTGATGGAGGTAATTTTGTTGCCATGAGCATTGCTTGCCACATTGCCGCCTGCTGACGCAAATTGTCTTTGCCACAATATTGGACTACACCACCACTTTCGATCCAATATTTCTTGTACGAGTCTACATTGTCCGGCCAACCTGTAGCCGAGACATAGTTCACCAGAGCATCGAACCAAACGTACATCACTTGTTTGTCATCATTTGGTACGGGTATACCCCACGGCATCTTGCTAGCCAATCTAGAAATACTAAAATCTTCCAGTCCCCTCTCAACAAAAGCTCTAATTTCATTTAGACGAGTTTTAGGAATAACGAAATCCTCATTTTTGTATAATTCTAAAAGCTGTTTTTGATAAATACTAAATCTAAAAAAGTAATTTTCTTCTTCTATAACCTCGAGTTCTTGCAATGGATGTAGCGGACACTTTCCTTCTACTAGCTCAGATTCGGTCTTTTCAAGTTCACAACCAACACAGTATTTGATTGAATAATTTTTCTTGTAAATAAGACCGTTTTTATCTGCTATCCTCCAGAAATCCTGAGCGGCCATAACATGATGTTTGTCAGTTGTACGAATGAAGTTTGTTTCTGGCAAAATACCGAGTAATGGAATAAGGTTCTTGAATTTTAGAGCGTACTCATCGACATACTGCTGAGTATCGATGCCTTGATCTTTTGCTTTACGGTATATCTTTACACCATGTTCATCAGTTCCAGTATTGAAGAAAACATCGTAACCCTCGTTCTTTTTGTAACGAGCGATGATATCAGCACGAACCAACTCCATAGCAAAACCAACATGTGGATCAGAGTTTACATACGGCAAAGTCGTGGTGATATAAAATGGTTTATTCATAAAAATTAGTTTACAGCCGAAAAGCCTTGCTGGCAAATCAAAAATCTAACTTTGTAGTAGTGATACGGTCTGCCACTTCTGCCTGCTTGTCCTTTTCCACGTCGTTTATGTATTCCATAAATGCGGCCGCCAAAGGTACAGCTATAAGTGCTCCGATAACTCCCGCCAATTTTGCTCCAACAACTAGAGCAATAATAACCAAAATGGGTGAAATTCCTACAACCTTTTTTACAACAAGAGGATAAAATACCTGACTCTCGAGCTGATGAATAACAAAATAAAGAATCATAATAAGAATACCTGTCCCAACACCATTGTATGAAAAAGCCAAAAGTATCGCTGGTACCGAAGCGATAATAGGACCAAAAACTGGAATAATTTCTAACATTCCAGCAAGAACAGCAAGCATGATAGCATACGGAACTCCTGTAAGAGCTAAAACGATGTAAACTAAAATACCAACTATAAGACCTAAAACCACTTGACCTTGGAGCCATAGGGCTATCTTGCGTTGAGATCTCTTCCACAAATCAATAATATAGTCATGATGCCTGACTGGTGCCACAATTCTCAAAAATTCTCCGACACCATCTGATTTCATTGCCAAATAAAAAGACAAAACCAAGATTATGATAAATGAAAAGACACCGCCAAAGATTGCTTCTGCAGTATCAAATGCATTACCACTTGATCCAGTTACAAAAGCCCGCAGATCATTGATCAAGTCTGCAATTATAATATTATGAGAATCCAAAACAGAACTTGCTGTATGACCACCGAGCGCTGATATCGGATTCCAGATTGAATTTACCGATATTGTGTCTGGTAAACTTCCAAGGAAAGTGATGGCATCATTTAGGACCAGAGGAATGAAGAATATAAATATTTCAAAGAGAAATACAGCTACCACAATATAAACCAAAATTACAGCAATAATTCTATTTATTTTATAGCGCACCAACCTGCGAATGATCGGTTCTATGGCAGAAGCTATCACTATAGCCGTAATAATGACCAGGACAACATCTGACATGTAGTACAAAGCCCCGAGCAATATCGAAATAACAAAAAACTTAACGATGGTGCTCGTCTTTATAACAATACTGAGCTCTTTCGAGTTATTCATATGCGAATTGTATCACAAATATTTTTCTCTAGACTATTTGAAAAACAATTTTTGTTTCAAGAGATTTTCATCTTTTGATCGTCCTATAAGAGCCATATTCAGATGTTTTGTAATAAATATCTCTTGAGCAAGCTTTTGGACGTCTGCAGAAGTAACAGCGTTTACCTTTTCTATAATATCAACCGGCATATCGATAATACCTTTCATAACTTCCTGAAAACCACAGTACTCTGCTCTGGCATCTGATGTCTCCAATTCCAACATTGTCGTACCAGAAATATAATCTTTGGCTTTTTTCAATTCTTCTACCAAAACAGCTTCGTCCTTTAATCTTTGACATTCCTCCATGATACCGACTATCGCCTCTTCAACACGGGCATTGTCTACCCCAGCGGAGATCGAAAGAAAACCGTGATCAGTAAAAGGATTATGTTCGGTACGGATGTAATAGCAAATACCCAACTGATCGCGCATCTTTGCAAACAACCTCGAACTCATCCCCCTGCCCAAGATTGTCGACAATACCAGCATAGTTGGCATACGTTTGTCTGTAATCGGAAAAGTTCTTACACCAATTACTAGATGAGTCTGATCAGTTTCTTTTGTTTCTATCTTTATCTTCGGTTCAACTTGCTTTTCTATAACTTTTTCTTTGCCGATTTTTTGACCAGTACCAATAGTTGCAAAAGCATTTTCTATTTTCTCAATTGTAGCTTTTTCATCAAATGAACCGGAGACGATAACAATAGTTGAGTCGGCCAAATAATGATCGTTGCGATATTTTATAAATTGATCTCGGTTGAATGATTTTACATTGCTTTCGGTACCAGCAATATTCCAACCTGCAGGAGTATCTCCGTACAACAATTCCATAAAAACATTTTGGACATGTTGCTGAGGCAAATCTTGATACATACGGATCTCTTCGACTATGACGCCTTTTTCTTTTTTTATCTCTTCTTCATCGAATAATGGATTGTTATACATATCCGAAACCACATCAATAATGGTATCAAGATGTCTCTTATCGGCTTTTGCATAATAACCAGTAAATTCTTGAGAAGTGAATGCATTGTAATGTGAACCGATAGAATCGAGTTCGCGAGATATGTCTATTGCCTTTGGACGTTTTGGTGTACCCTTGAAGACCATATGTTCCAAGAAATGCGACAGACCGCTCGTCTCTTTGTTTTCGTACTTGGAACCAGCCTCAACCATAACCAAAACCGTTACCGATGGGTTGTCGACCATTGGTACTGTAATAATTCTCAAACCATTTTCTAATGTTTTTTTATTGAATTGCATGTAGCAACTTTAGCATACCGATAGTTGAATTAGAAGAAAATGACCTAATCAGGAAATTGCCAAGCGTCTTTCTACTCTTTTAATTCTAACCGAATGGTTTTTTGAGACTATATCAGAAAGTTTGTCGAATTTTTCCTCGAAGACGTCAAATCGGACTTCTGAATTATCAAATTTTTGTTCAAGCCTATCCATCCTTACTTCGATTTTATCCATCCTTTTTTCAATTCCTTCCATCCTTATCTCAATTTTATCAATTCTTTTTTCAATTCCTTCCATCCTTATCTCAATTTTATCCATCCTTAATTCTAGCCTATCAAACCTCTTGTCCACTTCCGTAAAACGTTTCCCAACCTCATCGAAGCCTCTTTTTATCATGACCGCCAATTCATCAATAGTTATTGTCTGTTCTTTATTGATATTCATAAATTCTGTTTAAGAAATAATAGTGTTGGCAGACACCACAGTATTTTATTACAATAAAAAACAAAAACAACTTACGAGAAGAGAATAAATATTACTTAATGTTGTTAGAGAGTAAAATTAAATACTTCTAGGAAATTTTTGACCTGAGAAAGTCAACAATACCATCTTCACTCACCCTCTCCTGCTTACCACTATCCCTATCTCGAATTGTGACCCCATTGCCTTTTTCGATAGTCTCAAAATCTACAGTGACGCAGAATGGTGTACCAATCTCATCTTGTCGGCGATATCTTTTACCAATATTGCCATTGTCATCAAAAATAGCTTCTGGTATGACTTTCTTTATCATTCGGTATATCTCTTCGGCTTTTGCCACCAATTCTGGCTTATTGCGTAAAAGCGGAAATACGGCCACTTTGTATGGAGCAACTTTTGGATCGAGTTTGAGATATACTCGGGTATCTTCGCCATCCTTCTCTTCATTGTACGCATCACATAGTACTGCCAAAACTGTACGATCCAAACCAAATGAAGGTTCTATACAATGCGGTATGAATCTTTCTTTCTTTTCTTCATCATAATAAGAAAGGTCGACTTTACTAAAATCAGAATGACGCTTGAGGTCATAATCTGTGCGATATGCCAGACCATATAATTCTTTGCGTCCAAAAGGAAAATCAAATTCAAAATCTATAGTTCTTTTTGAATAAAATGCACGATCAGTCTCGCTTATTTCATTTTCATAAACTTTGTCTTTTGTAAGTCCAACATCCTTGATGAAAGCATGAACTTCATTTACAAAATTATTAAAAGTATCTTGCCAATTTTGAGGATTGACGAAGTACTCAATTTCCATCTGCTCAAATTCACGAGCACGAAATAGAAAATCTCTTGGTGCTATCTCATTACGGAAAGCCTTACCCACCTGAGCCATACCAAATGGTAATTTTGGATGGAGAGAGTCCAGGACATTTTTGAAATTTACAAACATACCCTGAGCGGTCTCTGGGCGCAAATATGAAAGTGAATTTTCATCACGAGTTGCTCCAACATTGGTTTCAAACATCATGTTGAATTGTTTTTCTGCACCTAACCCACCTCCACAATCAGGACATTTATTTTTATCTTCGAGTTGATCGGCGCGAAAACGATGTTTGCATTTGCTACACTCAACCAATGGATCTGAAAAACCTTGGGCATGACCAGTAGCTTTCCAGACATTTTGATTCATCAAGATTGCCGCATCCATTCCGAAAATATCTTCACGATCAAGAACGAAACGTTTCCACCATAGATTTTTGATATTGTTTTTTAGGGCGATACCAAGTGGTCCATAATCCCAAGTTCCTGCCAAACCACCGTATATCTCTGAACCTTGAAATATGAAACCACGTCTCTTGGCCAAAGAAATAATATTTTCCATTACCTTACTTTCATTATTATTTTTCATGTTGCCATTCTATATCAAAAGTCATTTTTTAACCAATTTTAGGAGACATCAACCTTTTGAACCATTTTATTACTGAGTAACTACTTCATCACCAGGTTTGTAAGATGGGTCTGTACTATACCTAGTTGTAAGCGGATCTTGATTGCTATCAACTTTGCTATTTGTAAAGTTATCTATACCAGTAAGCTTTGCTTGATTGACCAAAACGGGAGAACTACTAACCTGAATTACGCTTGGTATAAAAGCGATCTGGAAAGCAACTTCTCTCCTTTCAGAGGACATCCTATTTGCCTCAACAGATCCAACATTCCACGTTACCAAACCACTATTCTCATCATAGACTATATTTTCACTACTTGGACTAATATTATTCAGCCACTTTACATATGGTGGCAATGTTGCCTTCACCTCTACATCACGAATAGAGTTGGTGGTATTGCTTATATTCCAAATAACGGTATAAGTCGAAGGCGTATCGACTTTTGGTGGCATAAAACCTGAATTTTGAAATGGTCCCACCGAACGTGCAACTCTTGCAGACAAATCGACAGATGAAGGAATGATAATATTTCTTTTTGTACTTGCAGTAACCGTGAGAGGAACATTAGTTTCTTGAGTTCTATTTCCTGATACACTTGCAGTTATTGTTATTTTCGGATTTGTCACACTTCGACCGCCCAATGTAAAATCTTTTGGAATAAGATTGAAAATAACTTTTCCGCTATCACCCGGACCAACGGATGAAAATTCGGGATTGGTTTGCTGACTCCAGGTGATGGTATTTGAGCCAGAGTCATAATAACCAGAATCAGGTCGAACTGAAGAATTGTCATAAGCCGAACCCTCCAATTTTGCAACTATTTTCATATTTGAAACTATTGTTGAAAGATTGTTGAACCACTCAATATTTACTGTTGAATTGCGATCAAAATTTCCAATATAATCTTTCATTTCATCATCACCACCAATATCAATAACCAAACTAACAAAAGGTTTTTGGATATTAATTTCTCTATCGAGAGTTAGATACGGCGTTGCAATCTTGACTGGATTGTCACCTTTTGCACCAACATTAAAATGAAAAGCTCGAAGATCATTGTCTTCCCCCATCAATGTACCCCTTATAGTAAATGATCGCTTGCCTCCAGCTGGAATGTCTCCGATATTCCAAACATTTTTGCCAGATATTGGATTTTGGGTTGATGAAATATAATTAAAACCAAAAGGATATACCGCTTCGAACAAAATACCTTTCAAATTTTCTTTGGAATTTGATGAGAGATCGACTTTTATATCAAACTCTTGACCGGAAGTTACTTCCTTCAATGTCGCAATATCCACTCTTATTGGAGATGAATTTACCAAAACATCATATGACTTTGTCTTTTTGAAAACTGAAGTTGAACCTTTAACACTGTAAGTTATACTAACCAAAATTTGCTTCTGCAAATTTTCTTCACCAAAGATAATTGCTTGGACACTATCTTTGGCTGTACCATCGACAGGAATATTACCAAGCAATTTACGATACCTCTTCAATGTTTGACTTGGATCTTGTGGATCTGTTGTGCCCGCTGGGAAATCAACCGTCAGATCTACCAATTCCAAATCAATCTTATTATTATTTTTTGCGGTAATATCAAAATTAACAACTTCCCCACCAGGAATAGAAACCGGTCCGCTAATATCAATACTAATATTATCTGCTGAGATTAGATTTGTTCCTTGGAAAAATAAATATGCACCTATACCAACCACGATCACACAAAAAATTGCTGAGCCTATAAATAATTTTGCAAAAAATGACATTTTATCGCTTTTATATTCGGAATTTAAAACAACTGGTTTATCTGGTAATTCTGGAGCTGGAGCCCAATCTTTTTGAACACCCGAATCTTCTTCTTCGTAATCTACTCTTCTTCTAGTCTGCACATCTGGTACCGTCCTTGAATACAAAGACTTCTTTAGATCATCGATATAGCTTTTGTCTTCACTAGACATACAGGAACATTATATAGCAAAATTCCTGACTTTTCTAGAGATGAGATTCTCGAAGAGCGTTATTGATAGCTCGATTGATATCAGCTCTTTTTGTAATTAATCGGTCAATAATATCTTTATTAAAATTTAGATCTTCAACATCTTTACTAAATTGATGATTTTCAGCAATATATCCAAGTCTATACAAAATCCGAATAACCAATAAAGACTCTACGGTTGCCAAAAAATCTTGACTACAATTATTATCTATTTGAAAATTTGCAAAATTCCATAAACAGTCATAGATTTCTTGATGCTTTTCTTCTCCGTGAACTAATCTCAGTATTACCAAGGCTACACGATTCATTATGCGATATTTTGCAGATAATCTATTTTCTGAACCAGTAGTTAAATCAGTTTGTAAAACATGCTCATCTGACAAAAACAGCTCTTCGGCACCTGTAATTCTCCAAAATTCTCTACCCTGAATCAAAGAAAACTTAGAAAAATGATAATCGCGGATATTATATCGGAGTTTTGATTTTTCAAATCTAATCCCCTGAGCGATAGCAACAATTAATCCCAAATCACGCGTAAAAATATGGATTATTTTGTTAGCCTCGCCATGGGGTCTTGATTGGATGACCAAGCCATAAGTTGTATGAATATGATGCACAAAGCAATTTTACTATTATTCACAGCTTATACACATTGACAAATAAATAATTTGTGCTACTCTATAGTTGGAATGAACTTT
>CAZNUY010000013.1:0-19569 GCA_964576745.1 uncultured Candidatus Saccharibacteria bacterium
CGCTTTTCATTGTACCGGCGTTCTTCTTGGTGTTGTTTGGGAATAGGAGGGAGGTTGGTAAGAGGTAAGAGGTAAGAAGTAAAGAACGCGTGCATTATTTGTCTATTTGTGGTATAATACGCTCGTGAAAGAAAAAGAAAAGGCAAAGAAATATTCTATAAAAGGAACTATTTCGACCACCGCGAAGGGGGTCGGTTTTGTTGATGTTGTAACTAGTGGAAAAGCTAAAGACGGCGAATCTGTTCATATTGAAGAGGGTTTGCTTAACTGTGCTCTAAATGGCGATCTTGTTGACATAAGTGTTGAAGAAAAAAGGATTGGTGGCAAGTTGAGTAGAGAAGGTCGGGTGGTAAAAGTTTTGAAGCGAGCCAAAGAGCACTTTGTCGGTATTGTAAAAGAAGAGGGCGGTCAAATAGTGATCATTCCAGATGATAAGAAGATGTACACAAATCTTGTGCTCGATAAAGCAGATCCAAAACTTTCTACAGTAAATAATAGCGACAAAGTTTATGTAAAGATGAATATGTGGCTCAACGCTGAGGCGCAGCCTCAGTGTAAGATCGTTCGCATTTTGGGTCAAAAGGGAAACAACGACGTAGAGATGGAGTCGATCGTCTTAGAAAGTGGTTTTGAAATAGATTTTCCAAGGGATGTAGAAAAGGAGACTGAGGTAGTCGCTATGAACAATCAGGAGATCAGTCCAGAGGAAATTTCCAGTCGAAAAGATTTGCGAAATGTCCTAACTTTCACTATTGATCCATTTGATGCAAAAGATTTTGATGATGCTATTTCATTTAGAAAAATGAGTGACGATGAAATTGCTAGTCTAGGTCATACAGATAAAAATTTTGAAGAAATAATTAGAACAAAAAAACCTTTATACGAAATTGGTGTTCATATCGCCGACGTATCTCATTATGTCACTGAGGGTTCGGCGCTCGACAAAGAGGCGATGAAGCGTGGTTGCTCGATTTATCTAGTCGATCGCACTATTCCTATGCTTCCAGAGGTACTTTCGAATGATCTTTGTAGTCTTAATCCTGGAAAAGATAAACTTAGTTTTTCTGCCCTCTTTGTTATTGATGAAAATGCCAGAATATACAAACGTTGGTTTGGTCGAGCAGTTATAAACTCTGATTATCGCTTTACTTACGAATCTGCTCAAGGAGTCATCGATAATTCTCCAGAAGCCATTTTGAAATATTCCAATAATATTCAAAATCCTGAAGCGGTAAAACATGGTCTAAAATATAGAAATGAACTTTTGACTTTGAATAAAATTGCTAAGGTTTTGCAAAAGGAGAAGTTTCGCAAAGGGGCGATAGAATTTGAACAAGAAGAAATAAAGTTTCGTCTTGATGAAAATGGCAAACCAGTTGGAGTGATAGTCAAAGAAAGGTTGGATACTCACAAACTTGTTGAAGAATATATGTTGCTCGCAAATCGTGAAGTAGCAAAATACATTTCTGATTCAATAAAAAAGAAAGGTAAGAAAGACACTGGTTCTATATATCGTATTCACGATGTGCCGGACAAAGATAAGATTGCAAATCTTTCTATTTTCGTAAAAGCCCTTGGCTATGATCTCAAAACCAAAGATGGAGAAGTGACTGCAAAAGATTTCAATAATCTTTTGAATCAGATCGAAGATACCCCGCATGAATCACTTATTCGTGTCGCGGCGATCCGCTCTATGCAAAAGGCTATTTATTCAACCAAGAATATCGGGCACTTTGGTTTGGCTTTTGAATATTACACACACTTCACTTCGCCTATCCGTCGTTATCCAGATCTTTTGGTTCATAGAATTCTCAACAAGCATCTCAAAGGTGAGCCATTTTCAGATCAAGATATCAATAGATTTCAGCGTATTGCCGATTCTTCTACAGATAGAGAGATTGATGCGGCAGACGCAGAGCGTGCTTCCAAGAAATTGAAACAAGTCGAGTATATGAGTACAAGAGTTGGTCAGTCTTTCGAAGGTACTATCTCCGGCGTGACCAAATGGGGTATTTATGTCGAGGAGAAAGAGACGAAATCTGAGGGTATGATTGCTCTTCGCAATTTGACTGATGACTACTATATTTTTGATCAGAAAACTTATTCTATTGTCGGCGAGAAAACAAAAAAGAAATTTACTTTGGGTGATAGTGTGAAGTTCAAGGTTTTGTCGGCGGATCTAGAAAAGCGTACACTAGATTTTGTTTTGGTTTAATCCAAAGGCGGAGGGATGTATGGTTTGCAAAAGACACGATCAGCTCTGCTCGTATTACTGAACGCCTCGCAGAGCTGTCTCTTCTCGTGCCACCCTTGTATCTTAATATAACTTTTTGGTGTCGGTGGCACTGCGAAGGGTCTTTTGCAAACCATACATCCCTCCGCCTTTTATATTCGATTCATAATTCGTGTTACAATATTCCCCAAGTCCTGCCTCGCGTCTGCAACGCATTTATTTAATATAACTAAATATACAAATGCTAAACAAAAAATGGCAGGAATGTTTCGGGTTTTTGGTACGTCAGAAAGATCGGATCAAAAGTGATGCATATGTAAGACATCTGTTGGTCGCAGTATTCTTTCTTTGGTTGGGTTTCATCGCCTCGGGTTTGTATACGGGCACTCAATTTCACATTTTCTATTCGCTCGATCAGAAGGTAAATGACAAAGAAATAATAAAGATTATCGACAGTGCCGATAAGTATGTCTACTTTGCTATTTACTATTTTACAAAGGACAATATTGCCGATGCTCTCATCAGGGCAAAAAAGCGTGGATTGGAAGTCACCGGGATAACAGATCGCGAGGCAAGTAATGGCAGTAATAAAAACGTTGTACAAAAATTGAAGAAAGCAGGAGTTGATATAAAGATTAGGAATAACAATGAGGGTATTATGCACCTTAAAACTCTAGTGACTGATGATGCTTATGTTTCAGGAAGTTTCAATTGGACACAGTCAGCGACTATTTCTAATGATGAAGTTCTTGAAATTAGTACAAATGAAAGCGTTCGAAAAAAGTACCTGAAAATTATACAAAAATTGTTACAAAAAAATGACAATATTGCAGATGTCGGACATCTGCAAAACTCATCGAGTGTTTTGGGTGGATCATTGAAGGAGTACGACTTTGCGGAAGCAAAAGATCATATTGGTGAAAATGCCATTGTTCGGGGCAAAGTGGTCAAAACTTACACTGCCAAAAGCGGTGTAAGTTTTCTGGACTTCTGTTCAAATTACAAGACTTGTCCATTTACAGCGGTGATTTTCGCCTCTGATTTGGATAAATTTGGCGATTTGAAACAGTTTGAGCGTTATGTGAAGATCAATGGTCTCATAAAAACTTACAATGGTAAGGCGGAAATTATATTAAATGAAAGAGATCAGATTGAGTGATCGTGATCAAATAGAATAGTTTGTTGTGTGGCAAATAGACAAATGTTTTGATATATTGTATCGATGTCTACAAATGAGCAAAAAGATAAAAAGTTCAGCAATGTAACTCTTTCAGATGTTCTTCGGGAGTATATTCGTGTTGCAAAACCGTATTGGTTCACATTGTTGTTGGTTACTATTGGTTCGATCATACCAACGATCTCTTCTAGTATAATCATTCCGGTTTATTATAAGAATTTCTTCGATATTCTTACTGTCAATGCCGAAACTAGTCTTTTGGTGAATGAGCTTGTTCATACTATATTTCTAATATTAATAATGAATTTTGTGGCTTGGTCAGGATATAGACTTCAGGGATTTTCGATGGCTTATTTTCAAACAAAGATTATGAGCCACTTGAGACAAAATGCTTACGAATACCTTCTGGGTCACTCATATACATTTTTTACAAATACATTTAGCGGATCATTAGTCCAAAAAGTAAATCGTTTTATGAGATCCTTTGAGAGGGTTACCGATCGATTCTTCGGGGAAATTTTGCAAATTCTTACTAAGATTATTGGTGTTTGCATCGTGCTCTGGTATTTAAAACCTACTTTTGTGTACATTATTTTGGTTTGGATAGTATTCTATTTTATTTTGTCGCTAATATTTTCTAGATGGAAAATACCATATGATATCAAAAGTGCTGAAATAGAATCAAAAACCACAGCTGTTCTCGCAGATAGTTTGTCCAACCATTCAACAATACAGATGTTCAATCGTCATGGTCATGAATCAGCTATTTTTGGTAAAGCAAATCTCGATCATACAACTTCTCTAAAGAAAAAATGGAATACAGCAAATAAAATAGAAGCGATCCAAGCTTTTATCAATATTTGGGTCGAATTTTTAATATTTTATATTGCCATAAAATATTGGGGTATGGGTTTAATTTCAATTGGAAGTTTTGTCTTGATACAAATCTATATCTTGAGCTTGATGGACAACTTTTGGGGATCAAGTCGAATTATTCGTGATCTCTACGAATCTTTTGGTGATGCAAAAGAGATGGTAGAGATTATGAAAAAGACGCATGATATCAAGGATGAACCAGATGCAAAACCTCTTATAGTTACAAAAGGTAATATAGTTTTTGATAATATTAATTTTGCTTTTTCCAAAGATCGCGTAATTCTCGATAATATTTCTCTAGATATAAAGGCTGGCGAGAGAGTGGCCTTGATCGGTCCTTCTGGTGCTGGCAAATCTACGATTACAAAATTATTACTTCACCTTTATGATTTGCAATCTGGAACGATAAAGATTGACGAACAAGATATAAAAAAGGTTACTCAGGGCAGTTTGAGAGAAGCTATCAGCTTCGTACCTCAAGATCCGATACTGTTCCATCGAACGTTGATGGATAATATTCGTTATGGACGTCTCAATGCAACAGATGCTGAGGTTATAGAGGCGGCGAAACTGGCACATTGTCATGAGTTTATTTCATCTTTGCCCGGTGGATATGATACATTTGTCGGTGAACGAGGTATCAAACTCTCTGGTGGTGAGCGTCAGCGCGTAGCTATTGCACGAGCTATTCTCAAAAACGCACCGATTTTGATCCTGGATGAAGCGACATCAAGCCTCGATTCAAATTCTGAACTTCTTATTCAAGATGCTCTTGAAACCTTGATGAAGGGTAAAACGGTAATTGTTATTGCTCATAGACTGTCTACTATTAGGAAAATGAATCGTATAATTGTAATAGATGATGGCAAAATTACTGAGCAAGGAAGTCATGAAGAACTAATAAATAAAGCCGGTCTTTATGCTAAGTTGTGGTCTTTGCAATCTCAGGGCTTCATAAAGCAAGAGGAGATTGTATAAAAATAATTAATTAGTCATATTTGCTATAATTCACCCATGAGAATAACATCGATTTCGCGGGGTGATAAGGGTTTGCTTATTTTTGATATTCTTCTTATTTTATTTACAACAAGCGCTCTACTCTTGTCTGTCTTTGTTACTGATATCAGATTGACTGACACTCTCATGATTTTGTCAGTACTCGGCCTACTACCTGTTTCAATAAGCGCTATCCGCTCACTTATCAAGAGAGAAATCTCTGTCGATTTATTGGCCTCGATTGCTCTAATTTTCTCTATTATTTCTACTGAATGGTTTTCAGCAGGTTTCATTACACTCATGTTGGCTTTTGCTAGAATTTTTGATCTCGTCACTATGGCAAAGACCAAGAGTATCATCCAGAGTTTGATGAAATATCATGTCGAATCTGTTCGACTGATGGTGGGAGAGACTATAAAAGATGTTCATATAAAAGAGGTCAAAAGTGGCGATTTGGTCATTGTTGATGCTGGAGACAAGATGCCAGTAGATGGGATTGTGATCTCGGGTAATGCTTCGGTTGATGAATCATCTCTAACTGGAGAATCAGAATTGGTTTCAAAAAAAGCAGGGGACAAAGTCTTCACCTCAACGATAAATCAATCAGGATCAATGATCGTAAAGGTAACCAAGATAGGAGCAGATACAACATTGTCAAAGATCATAGCCCTAGTAGAAGAGGCGAGTCGAAAAAAGAGTAAAGCAGAAAGATTGGCGGGTACTTTTACAAAATGGTATATAGTTTCAGTTCTATTTGTCTCTATAGCATTATATTTATTAGACGTCTCACCTCAATTTATACTCTCAATTTTATTGGTCGTCTGTGCCGATGATGTAGCAGTGGCTGTACCTCTGTCTTTTACTGCGGCTATCTCTGGACTGGCGAAAAGGGGTGTGATCGTCAAAGGCTCATCGGCGCTAGAGCAGGTTTCGAGACTCAAATATATCCTTACGGACAAGACAGGAACTTTGACAAAAGGCAAACCAAAAGTCGTTGGTATAAGAGCTTTTGGTAAACTTGACGAGTCAAAAGTTGCAGAATATTTTGGAATGGGTGCAGTAATGTCAAATCATGCGGTTTCAAAAGCTATAATAAATTATCTAAGAGAAAATAAGTTGAAAATTCACAATCCTCATACTTCTGAGGAGATATCAGGTCAGGGTATCGCATTTTCTCACGAAAAAGATCATCTATTTTTGGGACGATTGTCGTTTATGGAAAAGGAAAAAATAGAAATTAATGAAGAAGTAAAAGATGCGGTTACATTTGAAAAAGACGCTGGTAGAGGAACGGCACTACTTGCTTTCAATGGCAAAATAATTGGTCTTATGTCATATGTTGACGAATTACGTCCTCGAATGAAAGAAATAATCGATGAGACCAAAATACTTGGAGTTAAAGAATGGCATATGCTTACGGGTGATAATGAAAATGTGGCAAAGGTTGTCTCTTGTGAACTTGGCTTGAGTCATCCTCATGCCAATATGACACCTGAATCGAAGGTTGATTTTGTAAGAAAGTTCCAAAATCTAAAAAGACATGGAGAGATAGTTGCTTATATAGGTGATGGAGTCAATGATGCAGCTTCGCTAGCTTTGGCTGATGTTTCGATTGCGATGGGTGGTATAGGATCGGATGTTGCTATTGAGGCAGCAGACATAACGATCATGCACGATCATCTCAATCGTCTTCCTCAAATTATTCGAACAGGAAAGAATGTAAGACGTATCATGTTTCAGTGTTTTGGTACATGGACTGTAACAAATATAGTTGGTCTTGCTCTCGTATTGACTGGAGTCATCGGTCCTGTGGGTGCGGCTGCTTACAATTTTCTCACGGATTTTGTTCCTATTTTGAATGCATTGAGAGCTAGCAAAATAAAATAGTCGGCATGTTATAATCAACATATTATTACCGGATATTTATTTATTACAAAATATGACCAAAATACAACCTTTTTGTGAAAATATCGAAAAAATGACTCTGGAAAATGAAAATTTCAGAAAAGTTGTTTATACCGCACCAAATTGTCAGATTGTACTCATGTCTATCAAAGTTGGTGAAGAGATCGGTCTCGAGATACACGATAAAAATGATCAGTTTTTCCGAGTCGAATCTGGTAGTGGTAAAGCAATATTGGAAGGCAAAGAGTACGAGCTTGGCGATGGAACTGCATTACTTGTACCAGCGGGAACAAAACATAATGTCATAAACACGGGTAGTGTTCCTCTTCGCTTTTATACAATATACGCTCCAGCTCATCATATAGACGGTAGAGTACATGCTACAAAACAAGATGCCATCGCAGATGTAGAAGATGAAGCTTTTGGTAATTCATAGTAATAATTTTTAGTATTCATGGACAGAGAAAATTCAAATTCAAATCAAGATTTGTCGGTTGAAAAAACGATCAAACCAATAGTTGAAGAGAAGAAGATATTTGGTCTAAATAAAAATATTTTTACTTTGGGGTTGACTAGTTTTTTCAACGATTTTTCAAATGAAATGATCTTGGCATCATTTCCGGCATTTTTTACGACAGTATTGAAGTCCGGTGCCGCTTCTCTTGGCTTGGTCGAGGGTATTGCCGATGGTATGGCAAACTTTCTCAAAATTTACTCTGGCAATCTCTCTGATCGGGTCCAAAAACACAAGATTTTTATTTTCCTAGGTTATGGTCTATCTGTAGCTACAAGACCATTCTATATTTTTACTGGGAGTGTCGGAGCAGTCTTGGGTCTACGGGCGATCGATCGGGTGGGCAAAGGGCTTCGCGAACCACCTCGTGATGTGATCATTTCCGCGTCTGTTCCACGTGATCAGGTAGGACGTTCCTTCGGCTATCACAGAGCGCTTGATCGTGCTGGTGGAATACTCGGCCCGCTAGCGGCATACCTCATACTTTCTCGTTGGGAAAATGGTTTTAATATTATCTTTATCAGTGCATTTTTACTAGGTATTTTGGCTGTAATGATGATATTTTTTGTTACAGATATTGTCACTACAAAGACTGATGGTGGTCACAAATTATTCTCAAAAGCTACTTACACCACTTTACCTCAATCGTTCAGATTATATTTGTTAGCAATATTTTTGCTTTCACTTGGTAGCTTGCCAACTGCTGTTCTACTATTGAAAACTACCTCTATCGGATTGGTAGTCGCCTCTATCCCATTATTCTATATGGTCTATAGTATTTCTTATTCTGGTTTTTCTTATATTGCAGGCAAACTATCTGATCTAAAGGGATCAACCAGAATATTGATGTTTGGTTATATGGCACTTATTGCTTCATATATCGGTATATCGTTTGCAGACAATTACTGGACACTTATTCTTTCATTCGTGGTCCTCGGTATATTCTCTGCAACTACCGATGCCGCTCAGCGCGCTCATACTAGTAGAGTTGTTGATCTGCAACTCCGAGGAACGGCATTTGGATTATTAAATGCCTCCATTGGTTTTGGTGCAATGTTTGCTGGTATCATCGGCGGTTATATTTGGCAAAATGTCGGTCCGATGACGGCCATGGTCATTGCTTCAATTTCAGTTTCGATCGGCCTAATTATCGTACAAATTTCTCTTCTTATGAAGCATCAAGAAAGAAAATTAAAAGGGATAGACGAATAATATTTGTACGATATACTTCATGAATGACTCAGAAAGATACTCTTACAATCTTAAAGACTGGAAAAAATGTTTTTCTGACCGGTCCTGCTGGTAGCGGTAAGACCTATGTACTAAATCAGTATATAAAGTACCTCAAGGATCATAATGTTCCTCTAGGAATCACCGCCTCGACCGGTATCGCTGCTACACATATGGGCGGAGTTACCATTCATTCGTGGACTGGTATAGGAGTCAAAGATCGCTTGACTCTCGAGGATATCCAGGAGATCAGTGAGAAAGGTTATATAAAAAACAAAGTTGCCGAAGCAAAGGTGCTCATCATAGATGAAGTCTCGATGTTGCATCATTTCCGATTGGATATGGTCGATCGGGTTTTAAGACACTTAAAAAAGAGTAACGAACCTTTTGGTGGTATGCAGATTGTTCTCTGTGGAGACTTTTTCCAGTTGCCACCTGTGTCGCGAATGGGTGAGCCTGAGGCCAATTTTATATACAGATCAAACTCATGGAAGGAAGGTAATTTTGCCGTGTGCTATTTGCATGAAAATTACAGACAAAATGATGATCCGATACTTTTGGTCTTAAATGAAATCCGCTCTGGAGAGGTAAGTGATAAGTCGCGCAATCTTTTGAAGGAAAGATATATAAAGGATGCGATAGTTAATGATGATTATATTTCTGAAGAAGATTTTGATAATAATTATGAGCCCATTTTGGATCTTGAGACTGTTGGAGATGATTTTGCAAAAGATGATGCTGATCTCTCAGATGGTGAAGTCAAAATGTTGTCAGAAGTATCTACTAGATTGTATACGCACAATATTGATGTTGATAGGGTCAATGATGTGGAATTGAATAAGGTAATAAATAATGAAGTCATATACGAGATGACCTCAAAGGGTAAAAAACCCCTTGTCGACACTTTGAAAAAGACTTGTCTTGCACCAGAATTCTTGAGATTGAGAAAGGGGGCACGAGTGATGTGTGTAAAAAACAATTTTGAAGAAGGGTATGTAAACGGTACTTTGGGAATAGTTGTTTCTTGTGCTTTTGGATCAGATCCCGTGATCCGTACTGCTCCAACTCCAGATTTTCCACAGGGACGTCTGATCACTATCCAAAAGGCTACTTGGGTTATTGCTGATGGCGACAAGATATTGGCTGAGATAGATCAGTATCCACTACGACTTGCATGGGCCATCACGGTCCACAAAAGTCAGGGTATGAGTTTGGACTCAGTTGAAGTCGATCTTTCGAAAGCTTTTGAACCTGGTATGGGCTATGTTGCTTTGTCGCGTGTGCGTACCTTGAATGGTCTAAAAATCATGGGTTTCAGTGAAAATGCCCTGAAGATTAATGCTGATGTTTTGGAATATGATAGGCATTTGAGGGAATTATCAAATAAAGCCGAAAGTGTCATATCGTACACTGATGAAAAGGAGATAATTCAAAAACAAAATGAATTTTTGGCACGAGTTGCACCACTTCATGCTCTCGACAAAAAAGGAAAAAAGATAAAGAAGATCAAAGTTTCGACCTATGACAAAACCGCGGATCTTGTAAAAGCCAAAAAAAGTATTAGAGAGATTTCTAAAGAAAGAGGCTTGGAAGATGAGACAATTATCAATCAAATAGAAAATCTCATCATAGGAGGCAAGGGTGTGAGAGAACCGTTACAGATGAGTGAGATTTCATATCTTAGAAACGAGATTTCACCGGTTCATTTCAAAAAAATAGAAAAAGCACTAGAAGAAGTCTATGACAAAGGTGCAGAAGGGGAAACACCATTTTTGTCGCCGGTAAAATCAAAATTGGGAGCTAATGTTTCATGGAAAGAGATAAAGTTGGCAAGGCTCATTCTCGGTTATATAAAGAAAAAATGACAGCTGTTGGCGAAACAAATTTAGTCGATGACTTTGAATATACGATCGAGAAAAGCAAAAGATCGCGCTCTTTGCGCATAACAATTTATCCAAATATGGATATTAGAGTATCTATGCCCTTTTTTATGCTCGAAAGTACAGCGAGAAAATTTGTTGATAGCAAACGTCCGTGGATTCTAAAAAAGTTGGCTCATTTTAGAAAAAAGCCCATATCAAAATTGAAGATTTTTTTGAATGGTTTGAAAAGGAAAGATTATTTGGAGCAAAAGGATAATGCTTTGGAACTGGTCAAAAGTCGGCTTGAATTTTATAACAAACATTACAAGGTTAATTATAAGAAAGTTACAATCCGCAATCAAAAATCACGATGGGGTAGTTGCTCACATACAGGGAATTTAAATTTTAATTACAAAATTGTCTATTTGCCAAAACCAGCGCAAGATTATATTGTTGTGCATGAACTGTGTCATATTGTAGAAATGAACCACTCAGTTAATTTTTGGAATTTAGTTGCGGAAATGGTGCCTGATTACAAGAGTATTAGACGAGGCCTGGCCTAGGCCTGACCTAGTCGCAATTGACCTCGTCGCAAAGAAAAAAATGGACAAAATAACTATTGATACGTACAACAAAATGGCGATTGATTATGACAATGAGACAGCCGATTTTTGGCAACGATTTCCGAGATCAATTATCAAAGAGTTTGGAGATAGAGTAAAAGGTGGAAGAATACTGGATGTTGGTAGTGGTCCGGGCCGGGATGCTTTATTATTACAAGACTTGGGTTGTAAGATTACTTGTCTAGATGCCTCGTCCAAAATGGTTGAAATGTGTAGGGACAAAGGGTTGGAAGCAATTGAAGGTGATTTTATGAGTGTACCGTTTGCTGACAAAAGCTATGATGCAGTCTGGGCTTACACATCACTTCTACATATTCCAAAGAAGGATATTGGTAAGGCATTTGAAGAAATTTGTCGCGTTCTCAAACCTGGTGGTTTTCTCGGTTTGGGTCTTATTGAGGGATCAGGTGAGTTGTATCGAAACAGTTCTGGAGTTGATCAGCCTCGCTATTTTGCTTTTTATAATCGTCAAGAAGTAGAGAAACTTTTATCTGATTTTGGATTTGAGATTATCTTCTTTGAAGAATTTATACCAAGATCAAAAAAGTACTTAAATTTTGTAGCGAAGTTTGTGGGTAAATAAGTTCATTTACGCTAGCCAGAATTAATAGGCAATGCTATCATTGTTTTATGGCAAAAAGAGCATCAGTACAAAAGAAATCTTCTCGCTCACGAAAGACAGCAAAGAGACTAGCGAAGAAGTTTGCTTGGAAAAACAAGAAATAATATTCACTAAAATATGAACAAAAACATCTACGAAATTGCAGTGTTTGGTGGAGGTTGTTTTTGGTGTACAGAGGCAGTTTTTAGTTATTTAGGGGGTGTTGTCACTGTTCTTCCGGGCTATTCTGGGGGAAGTCTGCCAAATCCGACTTATGAACAAGTTTCAGCTGGTGATACGGGACATGTAGAATGTACAAAAGTTGAATTTGACCCAGCGGTAATTTCTTACGAACAGCTACTCAAAGCTTTTTTTGAGACTCATGACCCTACAACTTTGAATAAGCAGGGAAATGATGTAGGTACTCAATATCGTTCGGTTATATTTTATACAAATGAGAAGCAGAAAAATCTGGCGTTTGATTTTATTAATAAAATAAAAGAAGCGGGTATATACAATGACCCTATTGTGACCCTCGTTGAACCGCTGAAAGAATTCTATCCCGCCGAAGACTATCACCAGAAATATTACGAAAACCACAAAGACGCACCATATTGCCAGTTGGTCATTGCACCAAAGTTGGATAAGTTGGGGAAGTTACAGAGGTGACATATATGTAATTGGTGGATGTTTTCAAGCTATTGAACCATAATGAGCCTATTTACATACTACACATTTAGTGGTAGTTTGATTTTGGATTGAAATATTCAAACGGAGGTAATGCTTGAAAAACTCACGACGAATTGGTTGGTTTCTCAGGTTCTTGGTCAAACACTGGCAAAAAGTGGTGCCCCTGCCTGACGATGGTTCGATCGAACCGGATGTGGTTATTCCTACGAGTTTCGTGACGGGGCGCGAGGCTCTTACCGATGGAACCCGTGAGGTCCTCAAATGGGCCATCGGGCTCGCGACATTCTACGATAATCCTGCAGTCATTGCTATGTCCAACTGCTCATATCCCTTTCCGGGGGCTGAGGAGGTCGAACAGAGACTGCGACAGGAGATGATTGATGTTGCGACAAAGCATCAAGGTCGCCCAATCTTCAAAAAGGTCATTCACGCTGATCCGATGGTCAGTACGGTCAACGAGGCCATGAATGTCAGGCGGGCTCTCAATGCTCAGTGCATTTATCCTAAGAACATCTTGGTAGTCACTGGCCAGGGTCATTCTCGCGGAGCTCACAAGATCTGGAGTACTGTTTTCCCGAATGCTCGGGTCTACCTTTCGCTCATCAACTTTTCTTACGAGACCCAACCGGATCATCCGGTTCACGACCAGCGGTCGCCGTGGAAGTGGTTTGTCATGAATGTTCTTCGGCAATGTGCCCTGTGGGTTTTCCCACTCAGGGCTCTCGCCAAGGTTCAGCACGGCAACGGCAATCTCCTCTTCCAGATTCTTCGGAATCTTAAGGCAAGTTGAACGCTGATGCTCGTGTCTACGATTGTGCGGGGGGTGGTTTACCACCCCCTTTTTTTGTATACAGAATTAATCTTTTAAGAGAAATATTTTACTTCTTCTTCCTCAACTCTATCCCAAGTTCACGCATTTGTTTTTCTGGAATATCACTAGGTGCGCCCATCATCAGATCTTTGCCTTCGCCTGTCTTGGCAAAAGCGATGACTTCGCGGATGTTAGGTTCATTCTCGAGGAGCATTATCAATCTATCGAACCCCCATGCAATACCTCCATGTGGTGGTGTACCTGAGCCAAGAGCTGAGATCATGTGTCCGAAGTTCTTTTCGATCCTCTCATCTTCGTAACCCATAATTTCAAAAACTTTTTTCAAGGCTTCTGGTCGGTGGTTACGGATACTACCTCCGGCGACTTCACTACCATTTAGAACCATATCGTATTGAGTAGTTAGAATATTTTCGATATTTTTCTTTTCCATCAAGTCTTGCATATGTTGAGGTTGAGGTGCGGAGAATGGGTTGTGGGTGAAAGTCCATTTGCCGTCCTCATCTTTTTCGAAAAATGGCCAATCAATAACCCAAAGAAATGCCAACAGGTTATTGTCATTTTTGTCTTTTCTAATGTCTGGTTTGTCGACTCCATATTTTTCCATAACCTCTTTGTACGACATTATTGGGAAAGGAATCTCTTGGATGACTTTTTCTGGATAGATCGACTTCACTGTCTCGATCATTATTTTTTCATTTATGGCCATGACATCGCGCATTTGGACAAAACTCATCTCCATATCCATTTGAGTGAATTCTGGTTGTCGGTCACCACGGGTATCTTCATCGCGAAAACAGCGGGCGAACTGGAAATACCGCTCGAATCCTGCAGTCATGAGGAGTTGTTTGTATTGTTGAGGTGATTGGGGGAGAGAATAGAATTTACCATTTTCCAATCTAGAAGGCACAACGTAGTCCCTCGAACCTTCTGGTGTTGTAGCGGACATGTACGGAGTCTCTATTTCGGTGAATCCTTCTTTGACGAAAGCGTTGCGGACCGCAAGTGTGACCTTACTTCTGTTGCGGATATTTTTTTGCAAACGAGGTCTGCGCAGATCCAAGTATCGGAATTTCAAGCGAGCGTCTTCACCTATCTCTTTACCATCACTTCGGACATCGATCGGTGGAGTTTGTGCTTCATTTAGGACTTCAACAGATTTGAGCTCGAGCTCGATATCACCATTTGGCTCTATCTCTCCAGTAACCTTGTCTTTGGCAATCATTTTTTCTGGTCTTTTGTTGACTATTCCGGTAGCAGAAATGACCCACTCAGATCGGACTTTACTTGCAGTTTCGTGAGCCTCTTTGTTGTTTGGTAAAGCAACGGCCTGAACTTTTCCGGACATATCGCGAATGTCGATGAAGATCAGTTTGCCGTGGTCGCGTCTAATATCAACCCAACCCGATATAGTGACTTCTTTGCCTACGTGGCCCTTGAGATCTTTTATATATGTTCTATTCATGCCCAAATCATATTATTTTTTTGATGAATTGTACAGCGAGCAGATGTCTGTCCTATGTAATTATTCATATAACAAAAAAGGCGGTGTCTGACGCCTTTCTTAGATAATCAAGCACAATGGCTTGAAGTATCTATTTGATCAGTGATGTCTAAGACAAAATGATCAATTTGATGAGGATGATATTCTACTTGAATAATTCCTCATCGTAATGAACCCTCTCCGGCGGTATCATCTCACCGTCAGGTCCGATTGGTGCACCGCAGATGGCGCAGTACCTGTAACAACCTTTGTCGTCCATTTGGGTCTTCGGGTGAGGGCAGCGATCTTGGTAATTTCGGATCGTGCCCTCAAGTTTACCGACTTGGACCGCGATTTTCTGAGCCTTCTGCTTCAACCACTGAATCTTGACCTCGATTTCCTTGATGTTCTTGGTGATAGCTGTGGGATTGAGTTTCTGCGGTTTCTTTGGTTCGTTCATTGTTACCTCCAAAATTACATTACCATTAAAGGCTGGATATGTAAATAGTGGAGCGCAATTATTCAAATTTTATCATATGTAAGTAAAACAAGACCCCGTCGTTCGCTTTCGCTACTAGACGGGGTTTAGGTTTGACCCGAAATCTCAGGCCAGAACAGGTTAGCCTACCTTTTCCAAGCCGTCCCACCGAAACGGCGGGGCACCGCTGAAGAATTGGTCGATAGCACACGCGGTACTGAATAGAACCGCAACTCGTTCACCAATAGCGAACATGTCGCGTTCGGTGGTGGTTCTGAATCCGACTTCGACTTCTTGTTCAAGGTGTGGAGTGTGGTGCGTATCCGGATCACCACTTCCTTGTCGGAGAATTTCTTTAAACCTGACGAATTCTTCGTCTGTAAGTCGGACTTTCAGGCTAGGGTGGTCTTCCTTCCACCACCACATACCCGTTGTGTGCGTAGTGTGTTCGATTACGATAGCGCCGAAGATGTATCGTCGACGAGTCTTGTCGGATGGTATAATCCGTCCTACGGAGATCATAAGCCGGGTCCTTTCGCTGAGTTTGTGGTTTACCGAATCCAAACATTTCCAAAATCACACTAACATGAAAGGCTGATTTTGTAAATAGTTTAATAATCATTATTGGTGACTATTTGTATGCTTTCTGTGCTACAGATCTCGGACCTCCATGTGTTATAATCCCTCATTATGGTTACAAATAAAACACAAGTTCAAGAGAAAGCCGGTCCCATTTTGGAGCAAATCAAGAAGGCAAAATCTGTCTTACTCCATTGCCACCCATCTCCCGATGCTGATTCTGTTGGCTCGGCTCTAGCTATGAAGTTTGCAATCGAACAATTGGGTGGTACAGCTACCGTCATCAAAGGTGATTCACAATTCCCAAAAGCTTTTGCTCATTTCCCTGGAGCGGATCAGATTTTGATGAAATCATATTGGGAAATCGACCCAAATGATTACGATATGATGATTATTGTTGATTCAGACTTGAGAGGTGTTTCTAGAGAGCCGTATATCGAAAAGCTTCCAGAAAAAATGCAGGTAATAAATATTGATCATCATCGTACAAATGAAGGAAGTGGTCAGATCAATCTTGTCGACAATTCATATCCAGCGTGCGCTGAACTGATATACGACCTATTCAAGGAAATAGGCATAAAGATAGACGAAAACATTGCCATCAATCTTTATATGGGAATATTTACCGATACTGGTGGTTTCAAATATGAAGGTGTCACACAGAGGACTTATATCGCTGGAAGTGAATTGTTCGCAATTTACCCAAAGATGAGTCAAGTAATCCAAAAAATGGAAAATAGCAATTCAATCCATGATCTAGATTTCCTTGGTTTGGGATTCAGTTGTTTGGAACAAGCTTTGGACAATAAGGTCTTGCTTTCGGTAATTCCATATTCCAAAATACAGGAGAAGCAGATTCCAGAAGTTTCCACAAAAGCCAGTTTTATTTCTTCCCAGATTAGGACGGTTGAAGGTTTCGCTTTTTCAGCGTCACTAATAGAGGCCAAGCCAAATCAGGTGCGGGTAAGTATAAGAAGTAGTGATTCCAAGAAGTACGATGTGGCGAGTCTGGCCAAGGTTCTGGGCGGTGGAGGACATCCGGCGGCCGCTGGCACTGTGATGTCTTGTCATATAGACGAGGCCAAGAAATTATTAATAAATAAAGCAAAAGAATTATTTAATTTATGAATACATCAAAAATATTAGGAATAGTTGTAATTTTAATAATAGTTTTGGCTGGTTTTAGTTGGTATCAGAATACTAGACCAGATGCATCATTCAATATGTATGGCAACTCGACAACAACCGCTTCGGTGGTGGAAATAGTTACAGACAGTAAGACTGGTCAGATAAGTGAAACCAGTCCGACAGCATCAGTTGCTCCGGTGATCGAAGATAATTCATCAGTAAAAGTTAATAATAATTCAACAAAAAACGCTATGCACAACATAACAATTGAGACCAATAAGGGAACTATAGTATTTGAAACTTATGATGCTGATGCTCCAAAGACTGTCCAAAACTTCGTAACCTTGGCAGAGAAAGGATTTTATAACAATCTCATCTTTCATCGCGTTATCAAGGATTTCATGATTCAAGGCGGTGATCCGACTGGTACAGGTATGGGAGGTCCTGGATACAAATTTGAAGATGAGCTCAATCCTGCCACACCATCATATAAGGCTGGTTATGCGCGCGGTGTTGTAGCGATGGCAAATTCTGGACCAAATACAAATGGTAGTCAATTCTTCATTATGCACAAAGATGTTCCTTTGCCTCATAACTATTCTATTTTCGGTAAAGTTATTTCAGGTATCGAGGTGGTCGATGCTATAGCTTCAACTAAGACCAATCCAAGTGACAGGCCGATAGACGATATTATCATAGCCAAAGTTACAGTTACAAAGAAGTAAAAGCTAATTTTTCAAATGACTTTTAGTGAAAAAGTATTGAATGCTGTAAAAAGAATTCCAAAAGGCAAAACATTAACTTACAAAGAAGTCGCTCGAAAAGTTGGACATCCAAAGGCCTATCGGGCAGTTGGTAATATTCTCAATAAGAATTTTGATGAGAAAATACCTTGCCATAGGGTTATTTGTTCTGATGGTCAAGTTGGTGAATATAATCGAGGACGAAATAGAAAAATAGAATTATTGAAGAGTGAAGGAGCTATTTTGTGATAATATTAAACTGTACTCACTAGTGGCTAATTACTAGTGGTTATTCACTGCTTTATGTCTGAATACTACAATCCACGCAAAACAAAAAATCTGTTCGACCCCTCGAGTGATGAGTCGTTCAAAGTTAGTCGCTCAAAGATAGACCTCTTTTTGAATTGTCCACTTTGTTTCTACCTCGATTGCAGATTGGGTGTAGGTAGACCACCGGGTTTTCCGTTTGCACTTAACTCCGCCGTCGATACATTACTAAAAAAAGAATTTGACCTTCATCGTGCAAAAAAGAGAGCGCATCCTCTTATGGATGCTTATGGGTTAAATGATGTGATTCCATATGATCACAAAGATCTCGATTTGTGGAGAAGTAATTTCAAAGGGATGCGACATGAATACAAACCAGAAAATCTTTTGGTTACTGGGGCGATCGATGATATTTGGATAAATAATAAAACCGGCGAACTTATAATCGTTGATTACAAATCTACAAGCAAGGAAGAAAAAGTAAATTTGGACAAAGAGTGGCAGATAGGCTACAAGCGTCAGATGGAAATCTATCAGTGGCTTTTCAGGCAGGCCGGTTTTCTTGTATCGAAGACTGGATATTTTGTCTATTGTAATGGTAAGACTGATAGGGAAGCATTTGATGCCAAGCTTGAATTTGATATTGATCTCATACCATATACAGGTGATGATAGTTGGATACCAGGTGCGCTGTCTGATCTCAAAAAATGCTTGTTATTAGAAAAGCCTCCAAAACCAGCAAAAGAGTGTGACTACTGCAACTATCGCAGAGCTTCAAAGGAAGTGCAGTTGGAACAGAGGGGGTAGGAATGTTGTGGTAGTACAAATTGATACGTCAATTCATGTAAGTTGATTTTGTTTAATTTACGTAATTAATGTCTTGGTGGATTTTAAATACAAAAAACCAAGGTCACCACGTGGTGACCTTGTGAAAGAGGGAAGAGCGTTGTGCGTCACGAAGAGACGACAGACCAAATCATCCCCGTTTTTCGCAAAATGCGGTGTTCGCGGAGATCGTCGAGGAAGGATCGGATAGTTTGGTTGCCACTGATCAGTCTACTATCACGAACCTCTTTGGAAAAACGCCTCATGAGCGCTTCCAAAGTGAAGCTTTGCATCTTGTGAATCAACTCCATGAGTCGGCGTTTATTTTCTTGGTACTTGTTCATTGGTTGAGGTGTCTACCCTTAGATTAGCATAATGGGCTCACATATTGAAATATTAGCAATCCAAAATTCCTCGAGGCCTCGCCTCGCGGAGTGCTATTGACTTTTAGTCTAAAATAGTATAGAATATAGGCGTTATAAGTTTAATGCGCATAGTCTTGATATATGGCTCAATTGAGCCGAATATTA
>CAZNUY010000014.1:0-16446 GCA_964576745.1 uncultured Candidatus Saccharibacteria bacterium
ATCTCTATTTCCTCATTTTGATCACTAGCACATGCCTTGAGACACCGTGTGGTGTTCAAGCCTTCTATTATCAAGGAACTAGACAGTATTATACATATAATGAGGGAATTGTCAAGTACATGAATTTGAATATAAAGAGCAGTTTGGGATATATATTTTTGAAATGTGAATTGAAAACCGGCCCCACAGAGGAAGGCCGGTCGTGTCCTGGTCGATAGTTTATTCGCCCGGATGGTGTCGATGGAAGAAAACGAGACCCTCACGACGGGAAATGTCCCCAGATTGATCGCCGTAGTCTTGCCCTGGGTACATGTCACGAATGACGAGTACGATTTTGTCCACCTCATCTTTGATCTCGTATACCACTGTGATGAGTTTCGTGTACGGCGCTTTCTTGTACCACCTCTTTTTCTTCAGCATGAGACCTATCGTACAAGGAGAACAGTAGGGATGGAACTTCTGGTCGAAGGTAAATGGTGTCAGGTCCCGAAGGTGGTAGTTGTTGATACTGTCCGTAAAAGACCATCCGACTATTCTGCTGTTATCAAAGGTGAAACTATTCTCGCCTAGGTGCCCTGACTCAAAGGCATCTCGTGCATCTTCGTACAAAGCTCTGAGGAAACTGAGATCTTCGAAGAGTTGGTCGATGCTATTCCAGGCCAAAAAATTGCTGGCTAAATGAATGTCCTTTCCACGGAAGTGTCTTCTCGTGAGCAGAATCTTGTCCCTGCGTCGCATGACAATATTGACTTGCTTATCACCGATCTTTTCCCAGTAGTAGATATTCACATGAGGATTAGTCTGAGGTTCAAATTGCTTCTATGACGATTGTGCATGTATATGACACGTTTGTCAATGTTATTGAATTTTGGTCCTTGTATTTGAGTATAGGGTTAATTGTTTGAATAATAGGGATATGCAAATAAATATTTTGGACAATAAAGTCATTTTCTTGTATATTGCTTGGGTAAGTTTTATTGCGGGATCGTCTAATGGTAGGACATGGGCCTTTGAAGCCCAGTATCTTGGTTCGAGTCCAAGTCCCGCAGCCAACTCGCGCGATGCTCAAGTCACATCGCCAAGTTATAATTATTTTAACTTTTTATCTATGGCATTTAAATTTGAGTCTAAAGATTATTCAGTGGAAGAGGCATTGTTCGGAGTTCATCAATTGAGAGTTCCGCAATTTCAAAGACCATATACATGGGAAGAAGATCAGTGCAATGATTTTTGGAATGATCTTATTGCCGGAGACTCAATCTTTTTAGGTCAGTTTATTTTTAATTATGAAAATTATTCCAAAGAGAAATTTGTTGACATTGTTGATGGACAACAGCGGACTACCACAATTTTAGTTCTCAGTGCTGTTTTTCGTGATGTTGCAAAATCGTTAGGATTTGATGATGTGGCAGATGTAATTCAACATAACGTAATGGTTGCAAGGATGAATTTTGAAGGTCCCAAATATAAGGTAACCGTATCTCCAACTCTCAAACATTTTTTCGAGAAACATATTCAGGATAGCAATAATATTATTACAGATAAGACTTCCTATAATAAAGATACTGAGGAAGAGAGAGTTGTTAAGAATTACCTCTACCTTAAAGATTCCCTACTCGACTTCTTGAAAGATATGCAACATTCAGTACAAATAGAAGAGATCAAAAGGCTTTTCGAATTACTAAAATCTACTCAGGTTATCATTACCAAAATTCATGACGAGAATGATGCTTATCAAATATTTGAATCTGTTAATGCAACTGGTATTGATCTGAATGTATCGGACTTACTAAAGACATTTTTGTTTAAGAAAATCAAGAATGAGGACGGCGCCACAAAGGAGGTGAGTGAAAAATGGTCAGAGATACTCGAAAATGTATCAAATACAGAGCTAACAAAGTTTATTCGTTATTACTGGCTTTCAAGGCAGGAAGATTTTGTAACTGAATCTAAGTTGTTTAAAGCAATTACAAGTACTCCTGCTATATCTAGTTGGAAACATTTCCTTTCTCAGTTACTTGAAAATGCGAAGATGTATTACGATTTAAGAAATCCAGTAGACGCTGATTTCTCTGCTATAGATGGAGGTGATAAAATTAAGAATGCTCTCATTGGTATAAAAGAGATGAATATAACTCAATGTTATGTTTTATTGCTCTGTCTTTATAGAAATAGAGAAAGAATTGAGACAAATTGGATAAGAGTATTTGAACTTGTTGAGAAGTTTAATTTTATCTATCATACAGTATCAAAATTACCTGCCAATAAGGTAGAAAAATTATATCAAGCAAGTGCGTGGCGTATAGAAAAATTGATTCAAACCGAGACAGATCAAAGGGCTCTCAGGGTTGGAATAGAAACAGAATTTAATTTGATTACAAATAAATTGAAATCCTTTTTGCCTGAAAAACAGGTTTTTATCAATGGTTTTATAGAATTGAGTTATAAGAAAAAAGGTATCTGTCGTTATGTATTATGCAAAATCGAGGAAAGTTTGGGGACAAAGGAATATGTTTTAAATCAACCCAATATCACTATTGAACATATTCTACCTCAAAAACCTGGCAAGGATTGGAGTCTGACGCAAAGTCAAATTAAGGGATATGTACATAATATTGGCAACTTAACTCTATTAGGTAAAAAACCAAATGGAACAGTTCAGAATAAATCAATTAAGGAAAAAATTAAAATTTTGAAGGAAGCTACTGAGATTAAAATTACTCAAGATTTACTATCACAGATAGAAAGGAAGGCTGTTTGGAATGAGTCACTAATAAAGTCGAGAGCAGAAGATCTTGCTAAGATTGCTTTTGATAAAATTTGGAAAATATCTTAGTTCCGATGCCCTCAAGTCGTGTCGATATGGTAGACTAAAACTACTTAAATTTGCCAATCTGGACTTGATCGATCATAGTTCTAGCTCGAGTTGGCCAGCCAGTTGCGGTGAATTTTAATTCCTAGGTATTATAATATAATCAACGGTAAATTATGAACTACACTTGCCCATATTGCGGTCACCATTCCACCATTGTTGGTTTAGATACACGTGATACTTGGTCACATATTTATATGAACCAAACAGAAAAAGGAGAAATTGGTTTCGGGGTTTTAACTGTTCGATGTGTAAATAAGAATTGTAATAAGCTTTTTCTTAAAGTTAGACTTACTAAATCGCCAATGAGGAATAGTAGTTATACTGAAGGAAGTCATATTCAGGTCTGGCAATTACTCCCAGAATCTTCAGCCAAAGTTTTACCCGATTATGTTCCCGATGTAATTAAGGAGGACTATTACGAAGCTTGTCGTATTCGTGATCTTAGTCCTAAAGCTTCTGCAACTCTGGCTCGTAGATGTCTTCAGGGAATGATCCGTGACTTTTTTGGAATCAGTAAGAATAAGTTGAAGGATGAAATTGATGCAATAGAAGAATTAGTAGACACCAATGTTTTTGCCGCAATTAATACTGTTAGAAGTGTGGGTAATATTGGTGCCCATATGGAAAAAGATATAAATTTGATTGTTGACGTTGAATCAGGTGAAGCTCAGTTGTTACTTGAGCTGATTGAACAATTGATTGATGATTGGTACACAATCCGAAAAGGTAAGCAGGATCGACTTTCAAAAATCAAAGAAATGGCAAGATTAAAGAAAGAGCAAAAAGATAAAGGCGATCAAAATAATGTTTCCGAGTAGCGTTAAAATATTGTACTCAAGTATTTACGGAAACTCTTACGAGGCTTGATAGTGAAAAGTTTGAGACTGGAAGAATTTTCGCCAAATATTCCAGGCGGTACTATTCTCATGCTAGAATTGCAGTCATGTTAAAAAGATTTTTCGAATGGATAAAAATTAAAGAAAAAATTCATGGAAACGAAAAGTGGCCTCCTCCATTCGTTAGTGAAAGAGATTTGTGGTGGGTAAGTATTGGAGAAAATGTTGGTTCAGAAATGAATGGTAAGAGTAGTCTATTTTCTAGACCAGTACTAATACTAAAAAAATTATCACGCAATTTCTTTTTAGTGGCACCGACAACTTCGCAAATTAAGGAGGGGACTTGGTATGTGCATATAATTCATGAAAATAAGGATATGTACGTTTGCCTTCACCAGATAAGAACTATTGATTATAGAAGATTATCTACGCGTTTAGGAAAGATAGACGGTAATGATTTTAAGAAAGTTAAGAAAGGTTTCGAAAAATTATACCTATAACGATATTCCCCACCTTTGTGGGGTGGGGCCGCGGCGAATGCCGAATGTATTTATATGGTATCAAATCAGGAGTTAATGTCAATGACTGGCTGAAATGTAGTTTTGATTATAATCAATAACCCCCCCTCAATCAAACAAAGAAACCAGATAAGTATCGATCGTTCGCTGATCCAAATCATAGAAATTTTGACCTCTGTCGTGTAGATCGGTTGCTAGCTTGATCCCGACGAAGCGCCAATGCCACGGTTCAAAGACATAGTATTTATTGTCTTTTGGATATGAATTGATAAAACCGTATTTGTAGGCATTGGCAACCATCCAGCGATATGCCTCTGTCCTGTCGAAACCATCTAGGTTACCACCGAGTCCAGTAGTGATCATATCGACTGTGGTGCCGAGCTGGTGTTCGGAGTATCCTTGATCGGCTGAAAATGTATTGGCGGTACCAGATCCATAGATGACACTATATTCTCCCTTGAGAGCTCTCTGTTCGGCAAAAGAGCGATAGGCGGATGATGTATAGAGTTTGACACCAGTCGATGAGGCACTGTTCATCATCGTTAGGAGATGGGGCAAGACATCGGTATGAATGAGGAGTTGTCTGTTGTTGCTATATTGAAACTCGAGAGGAATCTCTGCCAAGCGTGCGGGAACATAGTTGTCATTTAGAAAATAAACCTTTGAATATTTCCTCAATAATTCTGGATCAGTCTTGGCAAGTTTCTGCAGAGTATTCAAAGTACCAGAAAGGGAGCCAACCTGATTTTTGAAACCGCCAAGTTCGGCATTGATAGCCCCAACATTTTCTCTTTCGGCTGACAAGGCACTAGAAAGTGAATCGTGAGTTTTGGCGATCTTGGACTCTAGTTCTGCTGTGGTCGAAGCGAGACTGATTCTAAGGGAGACAATATCCGTATTCAACGTATTAATTTGATTAGATAGTGAATTCAGGCGTACGACAGAGTAAATCACCAATGTAATAAAGACGACTGCAACAATGGCAAATCCGATGTACACTTTTTTCTTTTGAAATTCATTTGCTTTCATGGGGTTATTATATAATACTTTGGGGGATAAGGGGTGGGTGATGAGAGTTTTCTGTACTAATGATCGCTAGTTTCTAATTAATCGAAAATAATTTACATATTCGTCTTTTATGCAAATAAAATCTTCTCTCACAAATCGTTCAGGCCAAGTACTCGAAGTCGTTTATAATGATATTAAAAGCGATATAGATCTTGGTGACAAAAAAATACAAGCAGTTCATGCTTATTGTTTTTATGGTGAAAAGCTAGTTATTGTTTATTCGGATAATAAAGGTTATTGGACACCTCCCGGTGGTGGAGTTGAAAAAGATGAGACTGTCGAAGATGCTGTAAGAAGAGAAGTAAAAGAAGAAACAAATATGAAGGTTATAAAACAACGACTGATTGGGTGTCAGGATATATTTGAACCGCAAGGAATTATTTCTCAAACACGCTCAGTGTGCATTGTCGAACCGTTTGGACCATTTGTGCACGATCCAGATGGAGATATTACAAAAATTGAGCTCATTGACCCAAAAGATTACAAGAAATATTTTGACTGGGGAGAAATAGGCGATCACATTATGCAAAGGGCATTGGAGATGAAAACGGATATGGATTCAGAAATTTATCATATAAAATAAAAAATCTCTAGCAGCAGGATTGCTGAAAGAGATTTCTACCAAGGATTAGTTTGGTTGAGTCACGCTTGAAGGTGGAACTCGTTTACCTATTGTTTACGAACCCTATATTAGCCATTCTCCATCTGGATATCCAGAAAGTTGAATGTCATGTCTTCCGATCGCAGGTCCATTTGCGAAAGAACCAAGATACCTCCACGGAAGAGGTGATCAATCGTAGACCTTGTCGATTCGATTGTTATAGTCGAATCACTGTGGCTTTTGTAGATACCGTACAAAATGGTACCAGTCTTGCGCACAGTAATTCTGACAACCGATTTTCCCGGTCTCAACGACTGTAGCCACGCGATGCGTCGATTGACGATCTGAAGTGCCATTGCCTGAATCCCGCTATCGATTTTCATTTGTTGTATTGTACTTGTAGACACACAGAACGCGTATCTATTTATTATTATACACTAGATAGCTAGAATGTCAAGTTTCAAACTTGCATTCTATATAATAATACCTATATGTTTCCTTAGTCCTTATTTGTAAATGGTATTATTCCATCCCTGAAGATTTGCTAAAAGTTTACAAGTGTACAGTAACATAATATAGTAAATACGGAACAATCCACTACTATATGAGCGAACAGAGCGAAAGACCAAAGGATCGAGTTATCATCGAAAAGGTTGTTAGTGAATGGAGGCAAGAGTTTGGTAGTAATGACGCCGTTGTGACTGCAACTGGCTTATTGGTGAAGCTGTTGATCATTTATGGTGACATGATCACCGTTGGCGATGCTTGTGCAGCCCTCAATGGTCTCGTAGAGTCTGCCAACCTTATTCGGGAGCACTTGATGGAGGAAAAGGCGAAATCCTGACATTGCCGAACCGAAGAAGGTTCCGGCGGTGTCGGGACTTTCTTTTTGTTACTAATACTCTAACAAATATGCTGAAAACCAAAAAACTCTCGCTAGAGAGTTCTATTGGGTGAAAGTGTGCGCTTTTCTTGTTGTGTCTATTGAGATCTTCTGTTCAAACATTACCATCCCAAAAGTGGCAACCATCCATGTCTAGCAAAGTCACTGTACATTGATACTTTGGTTATTGGTCCATAATATAAGGGAAATGTTTCTATTAAAAATAAATAAAAATATATGATCTGGTCAATAATTGTAATACTGTTTGTTTTGTGGCTACTTGGTTTTAGTTTTAGTGTTGGTGGTGGACTCATCCACATCTTGCTCGTTATTGCAGTTATTGCGCTCATAGTTCGGTTGTTGTCTTGATTGGAGTTTTACCATAGACTAGTTTCTTGTCTTTAGTGTAGTCACTTCATTCTACGTGTTATAATATTGATGATCGTTTAAAATAAATCATCATTATTATGACAACAGTTATTATTCTCTCGATTGTTGGTGCCATCATCTCAGCTGTGATCGGCACTTTTTGGTATTCGAATAAAACTCCGATGGGTCGGACTCATATGCAATTTTTGGGCTTTGATAAGCTCTCGGATGAAGAGAAGAAGCGCAAGATCGAAGAAGCCAAGCCGACCATGAAGAAAGTCTACTCCGCACAGATGTTATTGTCGTTCGTTACCTCTTTGTGGGTAGTTTTTGTAGTCATTATGAGTATGAGGAATGGTGTCACAGCTATGGTTGCTTATGTCTTTGTTCTTGCTAGTTGGCTTTGTTTCGTTGTGCCTACTATTGGCACAGCTTTGCTCTGGGGCAATTGCGATCCCAAAATCGTCTGGAAGAAATTCTTTTATGATATTTCATACAATCTAGTCAATCTGCTTGTGATAGCGGTTGTCGCGAGTTGGTTTGCGTAGTGGGTGAGGTTCATTGTAGTATTTCAAAAGATATGAAACCTTGCGTATATTGCACAAATCTCGACATAAAAGCGCGACTAGTTACTGAGAACGATCTTGCTTGGTGTTTTCCGACGAACATTCCGATCACACCAGGTCACATGCTTGTAGTACCAAAGAGGTGCGTCAGGCTCTACGATGATTTAACCACAGAAGAAAAAGCTGCTGTCGAAGAGCTTCGAGTTCGTCTTGTTGCTGTTCTGAAAAAGCTGTTTGGTGCTGAAGGCTTCAACTTTGCCTGGAATGATGGCAAGTTGGCTGGACAGTCAGTACCGCACTTTCATCTGCACATTGTGCCTCGTAAGACCGGCGATACTGGGATCTATGAGTACGAGCCTCGCAAGTTCCTATATCGTCCCGGTGAGAGAGAAACATCGCCGGAGCAGGAACTATTGGAAGTTGGTCGACTCATCAGGGAAGCACTTTAGTGTAGTTCTGTTGCTTCCGAGTGAAGTGGAAACACAAAAAAGGTTGGTGAAAGCCAACCTTTTTGGTATGATTTAAATATGAAATTACTTTTAACTTCTGGCGGTCTAACGAATCAGTCTATAGTTAATACGTTATTAGACTTGGTAACAAAGAAACCTCAAGACACAAATTTATGTTTTATATCAACCGCCTCGACTATTGAGACTGGAGATAAGTCGTGGTTTATTAATGATTTGATTAATATTCATAAATTAGGATTTAAGACAATTAGTATTGTAGATATTGGCGCAACTTCAGAGGATGTTTGGAAGCCTCAACTCGATGATGCTGATATTCTATTTTTCTCAGGTGGTAATACATATCATCTGATGGATTGTATAAATAAGTCCGGATTGAAAGAGTTACTACCAGAATATTTGAAAACAAAAGTTTGGGTAGGCATTAGTGCGGGAAGTATAGTAACTAATCCAGATCTTGCCGCAAAAATATCGCAAGCAATTTACGATGAAGATTATGACAAGATGGGGGAAGTTAGTGGATTAAATTACGTTGATTTCTACTTTTTACCTCACCTAAATTCTCCCTACTTTCCAAATTTAGTAGAAGAAAATATTAAAAAGCTTGCTAAGAGGATTCCAAAGAAAATATACGCAATGGATGATAATGGTGCCATCAAAGTAGTTGACGGTAAGGTTGAAATTGTTACAGAGGGAAAGTATCTGGAGTATAATTAAGGCATAATGTATTAAGTAATAGTTTTCTCAAATTAGTAACTTGTATAGGGAAATGGTTTTAGTAAAATTATATAGTGAATATGATAAATATTCTTTTATGGCTATTCCGCTTTCGACAAAAGAAAAGAGCGGTACGTGGTATTGCCAATTTGTACATAAAGATATATTGCAGACAGCCCAACTGTCACAAGTTCGAGTAATAAGTTCGAAGAGGTTAAAAGAAAAAATGGGTCAGATTGATGATAGTGTATTTCAGATTATTCAAGATTCTTTCTGGAATTTACATTATAAAAATAGACCCCCGCTTTGATGCGGGGTCGTGGCCAATGCCAAATGTATAATAAGTTTAGCAAAAATAATCGCAAGGTCAAGTACTTGATAAAATTATTTCTAGCAACATAAAAAATAATAAAAAACCGGCTCTGCAAAGCAAAGCCGGTCGAGTCCTAGGGGAGTGACTATTCCCCAGGATGATTCCAATCGAAGAAAATCCAACCAGCTGAATCCTTGCGAGGTTTGGACATGTTACCTCTTAGAGGTCCAATATGTTCACCAGGATAGATCGAGAAGATGACCACAGAGAGCTGTTCCCTTTGGGAGCCACGATCAATCTCGCGTTTTAGTTCGTAAGTGACTGTGACCGTTTTGGTCAAGGGGGCTTTGATGTTTTGATGAGCGCTCTTGACCCTCATGCCAAACGCTGTCTTGCTGAGGTGGAATGGTTCGAGCAAATCGTCATCGACCTGACCCAATGGTACCGTGCTCGCCCAGCCAATGTTGGCATCAAAGTCATACTCGAATGTCCTGTGAACGTGCTCTTGCTGTAGAGCGTCATCTACATCATCCCTCAGTGTGTATAGGAACTCCTGATCCTTCAGAAAATCGTCGAGATTCTCCCATCTGAAGAAATTGCCGGCACATCTTATTTCACTTCCGCGAAAATTGTGCAAGCGGATATGACGTTCAGGTGCTTCACGAACGATCATTGTGATTGGCAGTTCACCGATTTTAATTGCTGTATTGATTTTCAAACGATTCTAAACCACATTTATGTGGATATGATTGTTGTACTATGGACGATATCGTCTCCAATAGATATGTAACACCCGAGCTGTACTATGTCAACGATGCAAAATTGTTGATAATAAAAGAATACATAATCATTCAAAATATGTAGAGTCTATTTTATAAATATTATTCATATTTAATATAAAAAAATCATCCCCGCCAACCACGGCGGGGATGCGAGTGCAGATCGGGGCGAGACAGCTCACTCCTTCTGCACGAAGGAAAACAACTTGGGTGCCTGACGACCACGATTGCGGTCGCGAATGATCCTGCTCGAGACGTTGTTGTCTCGGACGATCTCGTAAACGATCTTGTTGAGGTCCGAAGTTGAGACTATGGGACGGTTTGTAAATGACCCACCATGTCTCACCCGATCCCATTTTCCATCCCCATCATCATCGAACACGGAGAGGTTGGGAAATTCGACCGCATCCTCTTTGTAAATGAACATCGACCGAGCATAGCTCCCATCATCGCTATGCCAATTGTCCTCCACAAGGGCACGCCATGTGCCCGAGGGTAGGACCACATCTCCCGTGTAGACCACGAGAGCGACGCCGTCGGGTGGAAGGCCATTATTGGCCTTACCGAACGGGTTGTGGATGATAGTTGCCACGGCTAACGTTGCGATGATGGCTGCAACACCCTGGATAAGGATTTTCATAGGGCTCAAAAACAATATACAACTAAACTAGGGTATTTGTCAACATGTTGGGGATAACTGCCATTTGAGAGAGTCTTTATGGCACTGATGAAGGATGATTGATGATATAATGAAATTGTTCGATTATTCTTAATTATAAAAAAATGTTCAAAAAAGTTTCAATATTTGTGTTCGTCGCGGTCTTGGGTCTGGTCTCTGTCTCACAGGCAGCAGCAAGTAAAGTTTATGTTTGTCATAATACTGGCTCAGAGACCAATCCAGTGTTTTTGATCGAGGTATCCGAAAATGCCGTTGACTCGTTATTGGCAAAGGGAGATTTTCTACTTCCTGAGGGTCAGTTATCTTGTGAAGGTGGTGATCCTGTTCCGGAGTAATAGTTATTTAAGGCAGTGTTATAACAAAAGACTAGCGCAAGCTAGTTTTTTGTTTGTTCTAATTATTATATAATTGATAAATGAAAAGAACTCTTTTGTACGCGCTGATTTGTTTGTTAATAATTTTTCTTATCGTCGTTATTTTCCCAAAAAGGAAGATTACCAATTACCCTTCAAATGGTACTGATATAGTCGCTTTTGGTGATAGCCTTGTACGAGGAGTTGGATCCAGTGGGGGTGGTGATTTTGTTTCGATTCTTTCGGGGAAAATTGGTAAACCTATAATAAATTTGGGTCGTCCAGGAGACACTACTTATGATGGTCTAAGTCGTTTGAATGAATTAGATCAATATAAACCAAAAGTAGTACTGTTACTTTTTGGTGGCAATGATTATCTCAAAAAGATTCCTTCATCAGAGACTGAGGTAAACCTTGTTAAGATCATCCGAGATATTCATGCTCGTGGATCCGTTGTAATTTTGCTTGGAGTTCGGGGAGGTATATTGAATGATCCGTTTGATGAGATGTATGAAAGGGTGAGTGATTCTATGAAGACTGCTCTTGTGCCAAATGTCCTACGTGGTCTTATTTTCAATAGTAATTACATGTCAGATGCTGTGCATCCAAATAATGCTGGTTATGCCTTGATTGCAGAGAAAATATATCCGACATTGGAGAGGGTTTTGAGGTGATTTACAGGTCGTTGTTGTTGTGTTACTATTACTCCATGACCGCAAAAATAAATATCGTGAATACAAATATGTGCAACCAAATTGGCCTTTTGGGCTATTTTTCAGTGGATTCAAGAGTCCACAGTCATATTGTGATCAGTCGCGATACTTCTTATATTTTTATCTAATTTATTGCAAATTGTTTAAGAAAAATCCCGACTGAACATAAGTCGGGATTTTTCATTTATGTTCAGTAAAACAGAACCTTAAAAAGGAGAACATTGTATGTCAGGAAAGAATGCGCGGATTATCAACCAGTATTATGCATTGTCATTTATGTTTAGTGCTGGTGGCATGTCTATCATAAGTGCAATCTATGTCACATATTTGCTGAGACACGGCTTGAACCTCTTTGAGGTCAATCTTGTCAATGCAATTTTCTATGTGACACTGTTCACTTGTGAGATACCGACCGGAGCCTTTGCTGATGTATTTGGTCGCAAAGCATCATTCGTCACCGCTTGTGCTCTCTTGAGCCTAAGCATGATTGTCTACGGCATTTCATCGACCTTTGCCGGCTTTGTACTGGCAGAAATGATTGGAGCTGTCGGCAGTACATTCCGAAGTGGTGCATTTCAAGCTTGGCTTGTTGATAGCTTGAAACATCAGGGGTATGAAGGACAGTTCAATCATATCTTTGGTCGCGAATCAGTGATAAATAAAATTGGAGGTGGTTTGGGAGCATTACTTGGTTCATATCTAACCTACTACAATTCATCTTATCCTTGGTACTATTCTTGCCTCGTAATGTTTGTCTGTTCAATCATTGCTTTTATAGTGATGAAAGAATCGTATTTCATTCGAGTCAAATTGTCTTGGTTGTCAGGATTCATATCAATGCGTGATATTACAAAATCAAGCATTAGATACGGCGTTAGCGATAAATCAGTAAGATTTATTCTGCTCATGAAAGGTTTCCAAATATTCGCTGTTCAGTCCTTGAATATGTATTGGCAACCATATTTCAAAGAGAATGGACTGCTCGAATATCAGTTGGGTTACTTGTACAACGGGATGATGATCGCTTTGGCTCTAGGATCATATGTAGCTTCGAGATACATGATCAAAGGCCGAGAGGATTCTGTTATTGTTCTTTTGCATGCAAGCATAGGCTTGCTTATCATCTGTTCGATTGCTGTATCAGGAATCTGGAGTCTAACCATCTTGTTCATTCTTCATGAAGTACCAAGAGGTTGCCTCGATCCTTATATGGACAATTACATTCACAAGCGAGTTCCGTCGTCAGAGCGGGCAACTATATTGTCATTTTGTTCGATTGCACACCATGTTGGTGGAGCGATCGGATTATTGGCAAGTGGTGTTATCGCTCAGTTCTACGGTATCGGAATAGCTTGGTTAGTATCAGGAATATTTCTGATTGTGGTATCGCTGTTAATGTTGAAGCGGTAACCATGATTGGAGATTATTTGCTGAGACAAGAGACCCTCATTCGTGGGGGTCTTTTTTATTGATGATACACCACCCTTGACAACACATACAAGGTATATTAGTATTGGTTCAATAATGTATAACAAGTCGAGCTCGTCAAATGGCGCAAAGGCGTCTAGTGGTGCAAAAAGATCATTTGGATATAGAGGTAGTAGACCTAATTTTTCTAAAAACGGTTTTTCAAAAAGAAGTCCTGCGAAAGGGGGCTTTTCTCATGGTGGACGCGCAAATTTTTCCCGTGGTAATGGTCGCGGTAATTTTGCAAAAAGAGGTCCGGTCGGCGAATATCTCAATCCTTCAAGATTCATAAACAAAGTAGTTGTGTCCGAAGAAGCTCAAGTCTACAAGCCTGAGCATGCATTTTCTGATTTTCCTATTGACGAGAGATTGAAAGTTGCGATCACAAAAAAGGGATATACCGCTCCAGCACCTATCCAAGATCGTACCATTCCTCTTATTTTGAAGGGTTGTGACATGGTTGGTATTGCAAATACTGGTACTGGTAAGACTGCATCATTTCTCATTCCTCTCATAAATAAAGTTTTGCTTAAGTCTAGTGAGAAAATTTTGATCATAGTTCCTACACGTGAGCTTGCTCTCCAGATCGAGCAGGAGCTCAAGAGTTTTACTTTTGGTATGCAGATCTACTCTGTTTGTTGTGTGGGTGGTATGTCTCTCGGTAAACAGCTTTCTGGTCTTCGTTTCAAGTACAATTTTATAATCGGTACACCAGGTCGCCTCAAGGATCTCATTGATCGCAAAAATCTACGTCCAACGGAGTTCAATACTATCGTTCTGGATGAAGCCGATCGAATGCTCGATATGGGATTTGTTAATGACATGCGACTGATCATGAATATGATGCCAAAAGAGAGACAGACTTTGTTATTCTCTGCGACAGTGGATTCATCTATAGATGGTTTGATAAAAGAATTTCTACGTGAACCTATCAGAATATCGGTTAAGACCGGTGATACTTCAAAGAATGTTGAACAGGATGTGGTCCGCACAGCCGGTAAAGATAAACTTGAAATTCTGCATGAACTTTTGCTCCAAAAAGATTTTAGTAAGGTACTAGTCTTCGGTCGTACCAAACATGGAGTAGAGAAGCTTTCTAAAATGCTGATAGAAAAAGGTTTCAAGGCCGAGTCCATCCATGGCAATAAAAACCACTCAAAGAGACAGCAAGCTTTGCGACTTTTCAAAGAAGGAAATATTCAAGTGTTGGTTGCCACAGACGTTGCCGCTCGCGGTCTAGATATTGCAGATGTTAGTCACGTGATCAACTACGAACTTCCGGCTACCTATGATGACTATGTCCATCGTATTGGCCGAACGGGTAGAGGTAACAAGCGAGGTAAGGCACTGACATTCATACACTAGTTTAGTTTACTGAGGCGCAGTTTTAGTAGTTATGCCTATGTTAATCTAAGAAGTATTTTATTTTGCTTAAAAGAACGCATTTACAATATACTGATCTGTTGTAATGTTAGACATAGAGAATGTTCTATGAAAACGAAAACAGTAATAGTTGCGTCTCACAATAAAGATCAATCTGCACTTCTTGTTATGCAAAGACTTGCAGAATTAGGTCAAAAAGCGTATCTCATCGATTTCGGTGAATTCCCGGCGTCAATGTCTGGTACTATGCTGTTTGAGAAAACTGCCAGAACATCAATCGGTTTGCCAGATGTTCCCATACTGCATCGTGATTCAGTAAAGAGTATTTGGTGGAGAAGACCTCAGGGTGCAGTAAAAAGTACTCAACTTTCAATGTTGCAGAAATATGTTCGAAACGAAAGTGAAATAGCATTAAGTTGCATACTCGCTTTTCTAGAAGATGTATTATGGGTATCTGAACCTGAAGCAACTAGGATTGCCAATCGCAAGCCACTGCAACTCTCCTTAGCATCGCAGATCGGCTTTCATGTTCCGGAAACCTGCATTAGTAATGACCCAGATCAGGTTTCGGCTTTCATAGCTCGTCATTCCGGTACCCCGCTTATTATGAAAGCGGTTGGCAGTAGCTATGTTCGATTAACTAACGATCCAAGGCAGCTCCGAGACAACCGAGCAATTTATACAAAAATTGTAGACCCAGATCTACTGTTGGCAAATATCGGGCAGGTCAAAAATTGTCCGTTCATTCTTCAGGAGGCGGTAATTAAGGATTCAGATATCCGTATCACAGTCGTAGGAGATCGAGTCTTCGCATGCGAAATAATTATCGAGAAAAACCCTGATGTTCAGAATCTTGATTGGAGACACCATGATGTAAAAAGAAAATACATCATGCACAAATTACCAAAGGAGCTTGAGCATAAATGCATAAGTTTGGTTTGTGGTTTAAAGCTCAGGTTTGGCTGCATTGATATGGGTTTATCAAAAAGAAACGGTTACTCGTTTTTTGAGATTAATCCACAAGGTCAGTGGATGCCTTCGGAAAAAATTGTTGGGCATCCAATATCACTTACTTTGGCGAGGTTACTCTCTTGTCGAAGGTACTGATTTGGATTATGATGAATATGGACCAGGGAGCCTGGTTAACCTGGTTAGAGCATACAACCATGAAAAGCAAAACAAAGCCTCGGGATCAAACACCAATCACGTTTCTGCATTCCGAGCCGTGCGCGGTCAAAGTCATTGATCCGCCACAGGGTCAGGGATGTGCTGCAGAAAATGACACATTCATTCAGGGGTCCGGCGACAGTGACACTAACTGAATGCCAGACACGACAAGGGGGTGCTCGCGGGAGTGCCCTTTTTCTTTTGATATAGTATAGTATTTATATGAAAACATCCTCAATTAATAAGTATGCTTTGTCATTGGAAGGAATTTTGCAGACTGATCAGAATGCATTAAAAGACTTTAAAAAAGGAAAAATCTCGCCTCGTGAACTTGCTAATATTAATGCAAAAAATGTTCAAATTGTAAAAGAGATTATTTCACAAATTGGATTTCCCACAATCAAAAGAACTTCATATAAAGCTTATAAAGCTGCCGTTCTTGTAGTTCTTCACTCCGAAGATATTACATTTATAAATCAATCAGTGAAACATTTACAGGATGCCGAACCGTTAACGATAGAAAGGAGAGATATTGCTTATTTGGTAGACAAAGCCAGAGTTATTCAAAATATGTCTCAATTATACGGAACTCAGTACGTGATAGATGTTAATCGAAAAATTACCTTTATTTCGATCCAAAAACCTGATGAATTGGAAAAAAGAAGGGCGGAATTAGGCATGGAAAGCTTTGA
>CAZNUY010000015.1:0-15731 GCA_964576745.1 uncultured Candidatus Saccharibacteria bacterium
AAGTCATCCGCGAAGACAAAATTAGCGGAGTCTACGAAATTGATGGCCTATATCCTGGATATGGTCACACATTAGGCAACTCACTTCGCCGTATTATCCTGTCGTCTTTGCCTGGTACCGCTATTACCAAAGTCAAGATTGCTGGTGTAGAACATGAGTTCTCCACTATCGATGGAGTCAAGGAGGATGTTATTACTATTCTTCTAAATTTGAAGAAAGTACGTATTCGCCTCGATACAGACGAGACACAAGTCATCACACTCAGGGTAAGTGGCGTCAAAGAAGTCACCGCAAAAGATATTCAAGTTCCTGGACAAGCAGAAGTTCTCAATCCAGACCTACACATCGCTTCTCTAACTGAGAAATCAGCAGAACTAGATATTGAACTTACTGTCGAAAAGGGTCTAGGTTATGTCTCAAAAGAAGTCATCCAAAAAGATCGCGTAGATATCGGTTCTATCACTCTTGATGCTGCTTTTACTCCTATTCGCAAGGCAAATTACGAAGTCGAGAATATGCGTGTTGGTGATCGTACAGATTTCAACCGTCTCCGCCTCATGATTGAGACCGATGGTACAGTTACTCCACATGAGGCTTTGGAAAAATCTATAACTCTCATGATTCAACAGCTCAAAGCGATCGTTGGTTTCAAAGAAGAAGAGGTTGTAAAATCTGAAGCAGTTTCAAAAGATACTTCTGATTCCGAATCAAAGAACGACAAACGAGCCGAGATTGATACAGAACTTTCCAAGACCAGAGTAGACACTTTGGATCTATCGCCTCGAACCGTAAAAGCACTTTCAAATGCCAATATCAGGACTTTGGGTGGTTTGTTCCGCAAAAAAGAGTCTGACATTATGGATGTAGACGGTTTGGGAGCAAAGGGCATGCAAGAGATCAAGAAATTACTCGCTCAGTACGGAGTAACTTTGCGACAATAGATTTGAGATTTTAGATTTAAATTTTAAGATTATATGCGTCATCATTCAAACACAAGAAAATTCGGTAGAGAAAAGACACAACGTCATGCCTTGATGCGTTCTTTGGTGCGCAATCTTATTCGTGATTCAAGGATTGAGACTACTACAGCAAAAGCAAAGGAACTACGTCCAATGGTTGAAAAATTGATAACACGAGCAAAGACAAATACTTTGGCTGGCCGACGCATCATCAATACTCGCATTCAGAATGAGGATATTACAAAGAAACTGTTCGATGTTGTTGCTCCAAAATTCAAAGATCGAAATGGTGGTTATACAAGGATAGTTCGTCTACCAAATCGAGACTTGGATGGTAGTCCAATGTCACTAATAGAATTTGTACAATAATATGAAATACACAATAGACGCACAAGGAAAAAAGATTGGCCGTGTTGCAAGCGAAGCTGCTGCTCGTCTTTTGGGTAAGCATTCGACAAGTTTTGCAAAAAATGTCGTTAACGAAGATCAGGTAGAGATTATCAATGCTGGCAAAGTAGATGCTAGTGCAGCAAAGAAAGTCAAAGACAAATATGTAACATTTACCGGTTTTCGCGGAGGTCTCAATACCGAATCTTTGGGTGAACTCATCAATCGTCGTGGTATGACAGAAGTTTTCAAGAGAGCTATCACACGTATGTTGCCAGACAATAAGCTTCGCACACCAAGATTGAAAAATCTAACAATCAAAGAATAATTTTATGACACCTACAAAGCCAACAACAAAATATTTCGAAGCCGTCGGTCGCCGAAAGACTGCTATTGCTCGTGTTCGTCTTGTTCCAGGCAAGAAGACGGGTTTTGAGATCAATGGTAAAGCTCTTGAGGCTTATTTTCCAGTAAAGGAGATGCAGATAACAGCCGAAGAGGCTCTTGCAAATTCAAAAGCTGCAGAGAAGTTCCATGTCAGCGCAAAGATTGTTGGTGGCGGTATATCTGCCCAGTCTGAGGCCCTACGACACGGTATAGCTCGCGCATTGCTAGAATATGATCTTGCCCTACGTGGCACCCTAAAGAAGCTCGGTTATCTACGTCGTGACCCTCGTGCAAAAGAGCGACGCAAATTCGGTCTCAAGAAGGCCCGCAAATCTCCTCAGTGGTCTAAGAGATAATCTCCTCGAGGCGAGGCCTCGAGATAAAAAAGGAGCAAGTGCTCCTTTTTTGTGGCTCACTACTGAGGTTGCGCCTCAGTAAGGTTTCCGATAATATAGAAACATGAATAAAAATGATGAAAATAATGAAATAGTTGCCGAAGTTGTTCCCGAGTCGGGCGACACTGTTGTCGAAAATGACGCCGATACCCTCGACGATTCTGTTGTTGCTGAAGAAAACGCTCTCGAAGCAGTAAAAAAGCTAAAAGAAAAGCTCAAAATTTCGGAAAAAGAAAGAATGGAATATCTGACCGGTTGGCAAAGGGCAAAAGCTGATCTCGTCAATGCTCGAAAAAGAGACGAGGCTGACCGACAGGAATTCATGAAATTTGCCAATGAACGTCTGATCGATGGTTTGTTGCCTGTACTCGAAAGTTTCGACATGGCAATAGGCAACAAAGAATCGTGGGAGAAAGTCGACAAAAACTGGCGCGTTGGGGTTGAGTACATTTACACTCAATTAAAAAAGGTTCTTGCCGATAGTGGTCTCGTTGAGGTAAATCCTCTAGGTGAAAAATTTGATATAAATCGCGACGAGGCAACCGAATATGTCCCCGTTGAAACAGAAGCCGATGATCACAAGGTTGTCGCTGTACTCCAAAAAGGTTATACCTTGAACGGTCGTCCGATGAGACCACCAAAGGTTAAGGTTGGTGAATGGAAAAATAAATAGTTAATGGAAAATATCAAAAAATTTCTTGGTCAAGCCTCTTGTCATTTCATCACAACAGGAGCTTTTTTGCCTAGCTCCAAATTTTTGGCAAAAAGAATGATAGATAAAATGAAGGGTAAAGTAATAATAGAATTGGGGCCAGGAACTGGAATTTTCACCGAAGAGATTTTGAGATTATTACCTAATGATGGCCTCCTTATTTCAATTGAAAAAAATAAAGTATTCGCAGATTATCTTAGTGAGAAAATAAAAGACAAAAGATTCAAGTTGTATAACGGTGATGCTAGTAATATGTCTTTATATTTACAGGAGAATGGGTATGAAAAGGTTGACTACATAGTGTCAGGTTTACCTTTAGGCCATTTTAATCGTGAGGTTAAAGGAAAAATCCTCTCTGAGGCCAAAAAATGCCTCTCAAATGACGGAATGTTTGTCCAGTTTGAATATCTATTGGCGGGGTATAGTTCGGTCAAAAAGGTCTTTCCTGAGGTTTCTATATCATTTGAACTTTTCAATTTGCCACCAGCATTTGTAATGAGGTGTCGGAAGTAGGGGGTGTTATATATAACAAAAAACGCCCTTCGAGGGCATTTTTTGTTACCAGTGTGATTTTCACTTTGAAAATCAGTATGAGAGGATAAAGCCTCCCTAGATCCACCAGTCGAAGTTAATCGACTAATATATAGTATATCAAATTACAATTTTGTAAACTTGAATTTTTTTGAAAATGACTTACAATATGAAGTGTAAATATGATCACATCACTTAGTCGACCACAATTCATCTCCCGAATCTTCACTGATGTTAGCGGACGTCAGTTCCGTCTCAATTTCTTTGTGGCTGTCGTAGATGGTGAGGTTCGTGGTCATCTACTCTCAGTAGAACCTATTTCAAGCACGGTCAAACTTCTCGCTGGGGAGGTAGCCGATGGTTCTATTTGTCTACCTATTGTCTGCTCAGATACAAAACCTGTTACTGCTTACGTCTCTCCATTTATTCCAGTAGTTTCTCCTTATACCGAGCTTTATTTTTTCAATAGTCAACCAACGAGGGCGCCATCTTTTGTTCGCTAGTTCCCCATATTATAAAAGTTATGTTCTTTAAAAGTTAAAATTCAGCTCAACGCCGAGGTTGCACTTCGGTAAAAGAAAAGGCGACCGTTTGCTTGGTCGCCTTGAGCGAGGTCTTCTCGCTGGGTGGATGATTTGTTTATTCACGAACCATGTGCTGGATGTTCGTATACTGTTTGCACGAACCACATCTGCAAACATGAATGACACATTCGCTCTCACCTTCGTCGTGAGGTTCGAGGACTTTGACGATCCAAAGTCTCCAACTCCCACAGATGTTACATCGTGCCTTTGCGTGGCGCCCATAGATGGCACCCACGAAAATCAGGAGGATGAGACCGTTTAGTGCAATGATGGCATATTCTGCGAGTTGTGAGCTTATTCTGTTGATACTATACAACTCTTGCTAGGTTTGTCCATACTGAGGCTGTGCCTCGGCAATTGAAAAGGCGACCGTTGCATTGGTCGCCCGTGGGATGACTTGTTATGTTGGAAGGTGTCATCCGGAACCTTCTAACTAATTCACTACTTGTGATTTCCAATCTGAAAATAGGTGGCCGGAGGGTTGGTGTACGTAATCCATTTGCCGTTCTTGTCGCGCTTGGGGGGATTGGCAAGGACAATGAGGATCAATACACCAAACACCGCCATTATCGAGATTTTTGAAGCATTCATTCCTCTTAGATTGTATCATAGTTAGTAAATTTGTCAAGTATTACGTATTATTCCCGCGAGGTTTCATCTCGCGAATTACCAGGAAGGCTCGATTAATCAATTAACCAAAAAAACCATGTCTAAAATTATAGGAATAGACCTAGGAACAACTTTCTCGGCAGTGGCCGTTATGGAGGCTGGTACACCGAAGGTCCTAGAAAACGCAGAAGGTGCGCGTACAACACCTTCGATTGTAGCCCAATCTAAAACAGGCGAACGATTGGTCGGACTTCTCGCAAAGAGACAGGCTGTAACCAATCCAAAGAATACAATCTTCCAGATCAAACGCTTCATGGGTCACAACTTCGACGATGAAGGCGTACAAAAGGATATAAAGAACGTTGCTTTCGAAGTTCGCAAGTCTACGACAGGCGGTATCGAAGTCAACATGTCAGGCAAATGGCTACGACCAGAAGAAGTCTCGGCGATGATATTACAAAAACTCAAGAACGATGCCGAAGCAAGACTTGGAGAAAAAATAACTGAAGCGGTCATCACCGTTCCGGCTTATTTCAATGACTCTCAAAGAGCGGCTACCCGCGACGCAGGTAAGATCGCTGGGTTGGATGTAAAGCGCATAATAAATGAGCCAACAGCAGCCGCACTTGCATACGGATTTAACAAAAAGAAAGATGAAAAGATAGCAGTCTTCGACTTTGGTGGAGGTACATTCGATATCTCTGTCCTCGAAGTTGGTGATGATGTTATCGAAGTAAAATCAACTGACGGTGACTCACACCTCGGTGGTCGTGACATCGACGCAAAAATAGTAAATTGGTTGGCCGATACATTTAAAAAAGAAAATGGTATTGATCTAAAATCAGATGCTCTTGCTCTACAGAGACTAGATGAATCTGCAGAAAAAGCAAAGATCGAACTTTCAACCGCTATGCAGACCGAGATCAACATTCCGTTCATCTCATCTGGTGCTGATGGACCAAAGCACTTGCTTGTAACTCTCACTCGAGCAAAACTCGAAGAGATGACACAAGAATTTGTCGATCGAGCAATGATGATAACAAAGCGTGCGATCGAAGCTTCACCATTCAAGATTGGTGAGATCAATGAAGTTATTCTAGTTGGTGGTCAGACACGTATGCCGGCTCTTCAGGAGGCCGTAAAGAAGTTATTCGGTAAAGATCCTCACATGGGTGTGAATCCCGACGAGGTGGTTGCGGTGGGCGCCGCTATTCAAGGCGGAATCTTGGGTGGAGAGGTCCGAGATGTTCTACTCTTGGACGTTATTCCACTTTCTCTCGGTATCGAGACTTTGGGTGGTGTAGCTACAAAACTTATAGAAAAAAATACTACTGTGCCTACTCAGCGTTCGCAGACTTTCTCGACCGCAGCTGACAATCAGACATCGGTAGAGATCCATATCACTCAGGGCGAGCGTGCGATGTCTGCAGACAACAAGTCTCTTGGTCGATTTATTCTAGATGGTATTCCACCTGCACCTCGTGGTATGCCACAAGTTGAAGTTACATTTGATGTTGATGCAAACGGTATCCTCAATGTAACCGCAAAAGACAAGGCAACAGGTAAGGCAAATTCTATCAAGATCACGGCCTCATCTGGCCTATCAAAGGACGAAGTCGAAAAGATGAAGAAAGAAGCGGCTGCTCATGAAGCAGAGGACAAAGCAAAGCATGAGGCTGTGGAGGCAAAGAACATTGCTGAACAGTTGATCTACACCGCAGAGAAGTCTCTCAAAGATGCTGGAGACAAAGTGCCTGCTGATGTTAAGAAGTCTATTGAAGAAAAAGTGGCGAATCTCAAGACTGCGAAGGATGCAGGTACACCGGATGTTGGAACCATAAAAGTTGCAACAGAAATGTTATCTACAGAGATTCAGAAGATTGGTCAGTATATGAATCAAAATCCTGCTGGTGCAAGCGCAAACGGTGCAGGAGCTGGTGCAAACGGTACTGGTGCTGGTGCAGAAGGTTCGACCGGAGCAAATCCCGGAGACAATAAAGGTTCAGAAGGAGGTGATAATGTAAAGGATGCGGAGTTTAAAGAGAAGAAATAATATTTTGCGAGGCGAGGCCTCGCGAAGGATCTTCGAAGCTTTCCTCTTATGTTTGTTGAAAAATAAGGGGAAAGTAATCGAGGATCTATAAATACCTCCTCGAGGCCTCGCCTCGAGATAAACAAAATGAAAGACTATTACAAAATACTAGGTGTGGACAAATCAGCCTCAAAAGATGATATAAAAAAGGCTTTTAGGAAGCTGGCTCACGAACACCACCCCGACAAAACAAAAAACGACCCTGCATCATCGCAAAAGTTCAAAGAGGCTAGCGAGGCTTATTCGGTATTGTCGGACGATGCAAAGAGACAGCAATATGATACATATGGTTCAGCAGGTCCTGGTGGAGCAGGTTTCAATGGAGGTTCTGGTTTTGGAGGCTTCGGAGGACAGGGTGGATTTGGTGGCTTTGATTTCTCTGGTTTCCAACAGGGTGGTCAGGGTTTTGAATTTGATCTCGGAGACATTTTCGGAGACTTTTTTGGTGGAGGTCGGGCGGGTGGCCGAAGTGCTCAGAATAGAGGGGCAGATATCTCGGTTGATATGCTTATTACATTTGAAGAATCAATTTTTGGTACAGAAAAAGACATTTTGGTAACAAAAAACTCAAAGTGTCTTACATGTAATGGAAGTGGGGCAGAGAAAAATTCTAGTTTCAAAAAATGTGATGTCTGTGGAGGCAAAGGTAGAGTCAATGAAGCACGAAGATCATTTCTTGGTGTCGTAAATACTACAAAAGCTTGTGACCATTGCCATGGTCAGGGTCAAATACCATCTATGAAATGTGGAACTTGTCATGGCACAGGAGTCAAAGAACGCGCTCAAGAAATTTCAATAAAAATTCCTGCAGGAATAGAAGATGGTCAGGCCATGAGACTAAACGGTATGGGCGAAGCTATACCTTTTGGTCAGAGCGGTGATCTATATGTCAAAATTCACGTCAAAGCTCATAGTCATATTCGTAAGGAAGGTAACAATCTATCAATTGATCAGAAAATAAAATTAACTCAAGCGATCGTTGGTGGTGAAATAACAATCAAGTCTCTAGATGGGGATCTGATAATTTCTATTCCTGAAGGTTCAAATCATGGAGATATTCTGCGTGTAAAAGGAAAGGGTGTACCAACGGGTGGTGGTAAGCGAGGAGATTTGTTTATTAAATTACACATTGAAATGCCGAGGAAGCTTTCCAAAGAGGCAAAAAGGGCGGTGGAGGAGTTGAAGAGGGAGGGGATTTAGAATCTCAAATCTAAAATCTAAAATCTCAAATCTTTCCATCATAAACAGAAAAGCGATATCAAATACGATATCGCCCTGTTTTAGTATTTTCACCATTTTGATTGAAATTTCAAAATTTTGAAAATACAACATGATAAACATCATGCACCAACACTGACTTCCAAAGACCAACTACCAACCGCAACAAACAGGGCGAACTTCTTGGAGTACCGTTTCCGGTAAGTCCATGTATTGAAACTTCCATGCAAATCGACCCCCGCACTTAGTCACGAAGACCATATGCTTTGGGCGTAGACTGATAACTCTTGGAGTCTCAGTTCGGACTGACGAGAGCAGGATAAGTTCGGCCGTTCCGATACTAATTCCTTGTAGTGTTAGCCTATGACCACCATGAACCACGTGGAATGATCCTTGTGGTGAATGGGTAGCCACCTTCTTGAATGAGAAGTGATTCAACTTCATGGGTGGGGTAATTCTACTAGTAGGTAACCCGTACCAGACGTAGAGGTGAAGAGTGTCGTTGTATATTCCAAGCACATCGCTTGCACCACCCTGAATCATTTTATCCAACCAGACGCTAGTGTTAAATCTGTATGGTTTCACTTGTTCTGTCCTTTTATATTGTTTTGGTTGTGCGGTTACTTACATTTCACCGCTCTGAGAAGATTATACAGTATTAAAATGCAGATGTCAATATTTGTTGTACCGGTATGTGACACATCCCAAAAACTTGCTATAATTTACCCATGAAAAAAATCTTACTCTCTGGCGTCAAACCTACTGGTCGTCCGCATATTGGAAACTACTTCGGAGCAATGAAGCAGTTTGTTGACCTCCAAAATGCCGGTGATTACGCTTGCCACTTGTTTGTTGCCGATTATCACGCACTAAACTTGATTCAAAATAAAGAGGAATTGAAACAGTTGACTTATGATTTGGTTTTGGATTATTTGGCAATAGGTCTTGATCCAAATAAGTCAATCATGTTCAAGCAATCCGACGTTTTTGCTCATACCGAACTCGCTTGGATCTTTGACACGATCGTCACAATGCCATACCTCATGCGCGCTCATGCTTTCAAGGATGCGGAGGCCAAGAACAAAGAGATCAATGTTGGCACATTCAATTATCCAGTACTGATGTCCGCAGATATTTTGCTATACAACACAGACGTTGTTCCTGTTGGACAGGATCAAAAACAACACATAGAGTATGCACGTGATATTGCCGAAAAATTCAATCATATTTTCGGCGAAACTTTCAAACTTCCAGAACCGATCATCCTAGAACATGTTGCAACTGTCCCTGGTACTGATGGAAAGAAAATGTCCAAGAGTTACAACAATACAATTCCACTTTTTGCTACAAAAGATGAGATTACAAAGTTAGTTATGAGTATTGTGACAGATTCTGGCGCGGGAATTCCCGAAAATGTCTACGCCATTCACAAATTGGTCCGCCCAGAAGGCGAATTGAAAAAGTTATATGAAGAAAATTCTGGAAAGTACAAGATTCTCAAGGATGCACTTGCGGAGGATTTGGAAAATTTCATTCGACCTCTCCGAGAAAAGAGAGAAGAATTAGCCAAAAATCCTGATTTCGTAAAAGAAGTTTTGACGGCAGGTGCGAAAAAAGCAAATGAAATTGCGGGTGCAAAGTTGCGTGAAGTAAAAGAAAAAATTGGCGTTCTTTAATATGTCATTTACAGTAAAAACTCAAAGCTTCGAAGGTCCGCTAGACCTGTTGCTCGAACTTATTGAAAAGAAAAAACTTTTCATAAGTGATATTTCTTTGGCTCAGGTCACAGATGATTTTATTGAACATATAAAGAACATGGGTGATATAGCAATTGGCGAATCAGCTCATTTTATCTTGGTGGCTTCGACTTTGCTTTTGATAAAATCTAAGTCTCTTTTGCCCAGTTTGGTCCTGACCGAAGAAGAGCAAGGTGATATTCGCAATTTGGAGACTAGGCTCAAGATCTACAAGAGGATCAAAGAGGCAAGTCAAAATGTTGCAAAAATGTTCGGTGAGGAAGTTATTTTTTTACAGTCACAAACAAGGCCGATTGAGCCAGTTTTTACTCCTCAGCCTGATTTCAACCTGGAGAAAGCTCTGTACGTCCTCAAAGATCTTATCAATCGCCTCCCAAAAAAGGACAACGCTCCGAAAGTTTTATTGAAAAAAGTTATAAGTCTGGAAACTATGATAAGTACTTTGACAACTAGAATTAGTAGTCATCTACGTCTAAGTTTCAAGGAATTTACCAAGGAGCATAAAGAAAATAAGGTAAATGTAATAGTTAGCTTTTTGGCTATGTTGGAATTGGTAAAGCAAGGAGTCGTGCAAGCAACTCAGGAGAGCCATCTTGGAGATATACAGATGGAAACAAGGGAGATTGGGGTTCCGAGGTATTAACTTAGTAGGTAAATGCAAATACAGAGGTGTCACCTCTGTATGAAGTAATGGTGTATAATAACCTTATGAATCTATCTTCAAAAATAGAAGCTTTGTTGTTTTGGAAAGCTGAGCCGGTCAGCATCAAAAAGTTGGCAGAATTATTGAAGACTGATCAGAAGGAGATTGTTGCTGGACTAGATGAATTGGAAACAAAGCTTAAGGGTGGCGGACTGACTTTGGTTCGTGATGAAAACGAAGTCATGTTGGGTACGGCAAAAGAATATTCTTCTCTCATAGAAGAAATTACAAAAGAGGAGATTGGTCGCGATCTGGGAAAAGCTGGATTGGAGACTTTGTCTATCATCCTTTACCAGGGACCGATTTCGAGATCAGAGATTGATTATATTCGCGGAGTCAATTCACAGTTTATTATTCGCAATTTATTGGTACGCGGTCTTATAGATAGAGTCGAAAATCCGGGAGACGCTAGAATATTTCTATACAAACCAACATTGGCTCTACTGTCACATCTTGGAGTTGGTAAAGTTACAGATTTACCAGAATACAATCAAGTACGAGAGGAAATAGAAAATTTCAAAAAGACCGAATCAAGTCAATCATAAACGTAATGTTACAGCAATCAAAAAAAATAGATCGCTTTTTTCTAATATCGGTCACAATTTTGACGTTGGTAGGTTTTACTATCTTTCTTTCGGCATCTCTTGGTCTGCTTGCTCAGAATGGTGCGAGCTTTAGCACAGTAGCTACCAAGCAGGGCATAAGTCTCATTTTGGGTGTTATTGGATTTATTATTTTTTCAAAATTACCTTACGTCTGGCTTCGTAAATCGGCCTTATTTATTTTGATTGGAGCGGTTATGGTTAACCTCCTTCTTTTTATTCCAAGTATTACATTTCATTACAATGGAGCTTCGCGGTGGCTTTCATTAGGATTCTTTACATTTCAGCCATCCGAACTTTTGAAGATTGCTTTTATTATTTATCTTTCAGCTTGGGCATATGCAGTAAAAGATAAGATTTCAACAATGAAATATGGATTGATGCCCTTCGTGGTAATTGTTATCATCCTGAGTACACTTCTTTTGAGTCAAAGAGATACTGATACTTTGGTTATAATAATTGGTACTGGGTTGGTTATGATGTACGTTGCTGGAATGAAATTCCGGCAGATCCTGTTATTGATTTTGATGCTATTTATTCTCGTTGCTGGAGTTATTGCTGTTAGACCATATGCATTAGACCGTCTCAAGACATATATAAATAGGGGTGCGGATACACAAGGTTCCGGTTATCAGATCAATCAGTCGCTCATTGCCATTGGTTCTGGAGAAATTGTTGGCAGGGGATTCGGACAGAGTATTCAGAAATTTGGTTATTTGCCACAGCCGACAGATGACTCTATTTTTGCGGTTGCCGCCGAGGAATTTGGATTTATTGGTGGATTTATTTTGATTGCACTCTATGCTGTTTTTTTGATTAGTATTTTTAGGATTGGAAATCGGTCACCTGATGTTTTTGCAGGTTTATTGGTAATGGGTATTGGAGTCTTGATCGTTTCAGAATCATTCATGAATATTTCGGCGATGCTCGGTTTGCTCCCTCTTTCTGGTCTACCGTTATTGTTTGTAAGTCATGGTGGTACTGCTCTTATTCTCACCCTATCTATTGCAGGTATGGTGGCAAATGTTTCGAAGTATGGCCAAAGATAAGAATAATATCTGATATCGATACTTAGTATTTCGATCACTAATGACAAATAATGTAAATGGTGTCTAATAATATTAGATTTTGGTGGTTGGGTGTGTTGGGGGGTGGATTCCGCAGATCCACCCCTTTTCTTTTTGCAAAGTTTTTAGTGAAATTAATAGCAAAAAAGCGCCGTAGCGCCTTTGTTGTGGTAAGACGCCGAAGCGCCTTACTGTCTGGTGTTGTCCTCGAGTCTGTTGAGCCTAGTTGCTTCCGCAACCAAGTCTCGCAGTGCATTATCATTTGCCACCTGCTCGCGCGTTTTTTTGCGAGCTGGTCTCCATGTGAAGGATCTGCAGAACGAAGAAATCATGCAGGCCGTGGGAATTACGACAAGCATAGTTAGGCTGATGCCTAGAACGAACTTAATCAGTAGAATTCCCTGATCGAAAGTCAGCACGTCGATGTTTTCCATATCTGAAATAATACTACCACAAGTATGGTTATATGTAAATAGTGTCAAGTTGCCATAAAATTGTACCGTGCCAAAAGCTCAAATCTGTGCTATAAATTGGAACATAATGACAAAACAAACTCAGCGTAATTATGACGAGCCCTCAAATCATGAAAAGCAAACAGGTCGGTCTGGCAAATTATTTCAAATAAACAATGTTTTTTTGCCTGCAGGAGATCAGCCTACAGCCATAAAAAGTTTGGTTGAGGGTCTGAGGAAATCGTATGACAAACAGACTCTCTTGGGTGTGACCGGTTCTGGTAAGACTTTTACTATGGCAAATGTCATCACCGAGATCAATAAGCCAACTCTTGTTATAGCTCACAACAAAACCCTTGCCGCTCAGCTTGCACAAGAGTACAAAGAGTTTTTTCCTAACAATGCTGTCCATTATTTCGTTTCATATTATGACTACTATCAGCCCGAGGCATACATGCCAGTTACGGATACATATATAGAAAAAGAAGCAATGATAAACGAAGAGATTGAGAGATTGCGTCACGCTTCGACTCAAGCATTGTTGACGCGCAAAGACGTGATCATTGTTGCATCGGTTTCTTGCATTTACGGTTTGGGTAGTCCAGAAGAGTATGAAAAAGTAAATTTGAAAATTTCAGAAGGAATGGAACTTTCACGCTCTGAGCTTATTCGGAGATTGATTGATATCCATTTTGTACGCACAAATGCCGATATCAAATCTGGTCAATTTCGTGCTCTCGGTAACAATCTCGAAGTTATGCCGGTAAATGAAAAAACAATATATCGCATCGAATTTGACGGTGGCAAGATTGGAGCAATAGTAGAGCTAGATCCTGTTTCGCGAGCTGTTCGTAATACAGAGGTGACACCTATGTCTGCAAATGTTAGACATCTGTACATATTCCCAGCCAAGCATTTCATAAGTAGTAGTGAACAAAGCGAGAGAGCAGTCAAAACTATCCAAGCCGAATTAGCCGATCGACTCAAAGTATTAGAAAAAGAGGGAAAGATACTAGAAGCAGAAAGGTTGAAAAGACGCGTGCGTTACGATCTTTCTATGATAAAAGAGATAGGTTATACGAATGGTATTGAAAATTATTCCAGACATTTTTCTGGCAAAATGCCCGGTGAGGCGCCAGATACATTACTCTCGTATTTTCCACATAAATCTGACGGCAGTCCAGATTTTCTGACGGTTATCGATGAGTCGCATGTAGCCATTCCTCAACTTCGCGGAATGTTCGCTGGTGATGCTTCACGCAAAGAAACACTGGTCGAACACGGTTTTCGTTTGCCATCCGCAAAAGACAATCGTCCACTCAAATTTGATGAATTTTTGACTAGAGTGGGTCAAATGGTTTTTACATCTGCTACACCCGGTGACTACGAATACGAAAACAGCAAACAGATTGTTGAGCAGGTGATCCGTCCGACTGGTCTTGTTGATCCGGTTGTGGATATTAAACCAATCAAAGAAAATGGCAAATATCTAGGACAAATTTTTGATTTTATAGATGAAGCCGAAAATGCTATTAAAAAAGGTGATAGGGTTTTGGCAACGACCTTAACCAAAAAAATGGCAGAGGACTTGTCTGAATTTCTAAAAGAGAAGGGAATGAAAGCGGAGTATTTACATAGTGATATAAAAACAATCGATAGAATTACAATTTTAACCGACTTTCGTAGAGGCAAATATGATTGTTTGGTTGGAGTTAATCTGCTTCGAGAAGGTTTAGATCTACCAGAAGTTTCTCTTATAGGAATTTTGGATGCAGATAAAGAAGGATTTTTGCGATCGGAGACATCACTAATCCAGACTATCGGTCGTGCTGCTAGAAACTCTGCTGGAAGAGTGATCCTTTATGCTGATAATGTTACAGGTTCGATCGATCGAGCAATAAAAGAGACGGATAGAAGAAGAAAAATCCAAGTTGAGTATAATGAAAAGCATGGCATCACTCCTACAACAATTAAAAAGAACATTCACGATATTACAGATCATTTGCGTACAGAACATGACAAAGCAGTAAGTGAACTTATGAGAATTGACGGGGAATTGATAACTGATCCAGTAAAATTTCGCAAAGTAAAAGAAGAGCAGATGGCAGAAGCGGTCAAAATACTTGATTTTGAGACAGCCGCTCTTATCCGGGATGAGATTATTGCTTTTGAAAACAAGGCAAATAAGGCAAAAAAGAAGTAGTGTATAAATATGATATTGCTATTAATAATGTGATAGAATAGTGTCATAGCTGAAAATATGGATAAGACTCAAAAAATAGTTGTAATAGAAGGTGACTCATCGGTCGGTCAAAGTATAGTAGAACTTCTAAAGAAGGATCAGTATTCTAATGTCTTTTTATACAAAAATGGCGAAGAGGGTCTAAAAGGTATTTACGATATTTTACCTCATTTAATATTACTCGATATTTCTCTTCCAGATATCGATGGATATACAGTCTTGGCAAAAAAACAATCCGAGCCATTACTCACAAAGATTCCAGTTTTTCTTTTGTCTATGCAAGGTGTCGCAATCAATATGAGGAATATTCCTCCCAATAGTGTTGCAGAAGTTATTATTTCATTAAATTCCAAATCTATCGATATTGTCCAAAAGGTCAATGATTATTTTGGTTACGGTATGCTCGAAGTAGAGACAGTAAATACAGACAAGAAGCTTAGTCAAAAGAAAAAAATCCTTTGGATAGAGGACGATCGATTGATCGGCAATATTCTAGAAAAGAAAATTATCTCTTCAGGCTTCGATTTGACTCACGTCAAAGATGGTGAAGGTGCTCTTCAGGCTATCAAGACAATGAAGCCAGATGTCATTATTATCGATCTTATTTTGCCAGGTATGAATGGGTTTGAAATATTGGAGGCCCTGAGGGCGGTTGATAGTATAAAGAATGTACCAAAGATGATATTGTCAAATTTGAGTAAGGTTACCGATATAGACAAGGCAAAGTCTCTAGGGGCAAGCAAATATCTGGTCAAAGCAAGTACTTCTCTCGAACAGGTCATTGTCGAGATCAAGGATCTCTGTAGGGCAAAGGTGATCGTCTAGTCCGAGAGTGAGTCACTTTATTCGTTGCCAAAAGTATAAAAAAATACTACAATCATCTAGCTAGTTGAAAGCGTAGGTGGCAGAGCGGTCAATTGCAATGGACTGTAAATCCATCGCCCTATGGGCTACGGGGGTTCAAATCCCTCCCTACGCACTGAAATGGACCCCATAAAGTAGACACGGAAACCATGTGTCTGCAGTTTTCTTTT
>CAZNUY010000016.1:0-15689 GCA_964576745.1 uncultured Candidatus Saccharibacteria bacterium
GTATGCCAACCTCTCCAACCCTCGGAAGTCACGGGACTTCCGAGGGTGCTTTTTTTATAATAGACTTTTCACCACCCACACCCTTCCAAAACCTGTCCATCGTTTTGCAATAATTGATTTTGGCAGTCTAAAATAAAATTTATCGTCCCTAGTCATTTTTTGATATTCCAAGTATGGAACTTGGTGGCTATCAAAAACATATAGATTGTCTTCATCATAACCATAAACAAACATTACATGATCCAAGAGACCACCCATCCCAAGAGAGATATCAATACCCGAGGCATATCCATCGTCAACCGTTCTTTCAATTTCTCTTATTCTATCTTGTACATTGGATTTTTGTGGCAATGAAAGAGCAGATAGCAAAGAAAAGAAAGATCTGATTTGCTTCCTATTGATTGTAAATTCCAAATGTTCTCTTTTCATGAATCCTGGTAAATACAAAAATTGCAGTTGGGACCACATAAGCCACCAAGGCAGGCGAAGACCCAACGAGTGACTAACCTCCAATTTGACGGGATTATTTATTGTCGAATTGTATTTGTCCTTAAAATAATAGTTGAGAGCGTAATATATAAAATCACGACCGCAACGATTGCGCTGAGGATTGCCTTTTTTATCACACTCTCTTTTGATAAAACTAATATCTGAAATGTTTGCGTTGAGAGTTTTCATTTTATTAGATCCCGATAATTATATCTGAGCAACTTTAAACACACTTAACCCCGCACAATCAAATTCAAGATAAGCTTTACCACCTTATCTTTGTGTTTAGGGTCACTCTCGGCAAAAGCTCCTTGTCATAAGCATCAAGTGAAAGCCATGTATTAGCAAAAAGAGACACTAGTTCAACAGCATCTTTTGATTCGACCAAACCTTTTGGTAATAGCTTTTTGACATTATCAACCACACTCAAGAATTGCTCGTAATTTTTGGCAATTCTTTTTTTATTAATTGTGAAGCCATTTATGATATAACCTCGAAGAGTTTTCGTAGCCCATTTGCGGAATTCGGTAGCAGTTTTTGAGTTTACTCGGTAACCTACGGACAAAATAGCATCAAGATTATAATATTCAATATTACGCTTAATAGTCCTGTTTCCTTCGATTTGAACTGTTTCCATTTTGGAAACAGTTCCCTTTTGTTCCAATTCACCAGAATCATATATATTTCGTAAATGTTTAGAAATAGCGGCTTTTTGTACACTAAAAAGATCGGCAATTTGATTTAATGTAGCCCAAATAGTCTCATGCGAAAAATCACCGCGAAGCTCAATAGCTCCGTCTTTGGCTTGGTATATAACAACTTTATTTTCTTTTAACTCATTTTTCATGGTATTTCGGGCATTATACCATTTACCCCTACCTCCCCTCCACGAACTTGAGTGAAATAGAATTGACACGAAACTCAGTCATCGTTTATATCTATTGCATATTTTTTTGAAATATTTTATCATTTTAGCTGAATCAGTTCTTTCAGGAAAGAAATTCGACTCCTCGGAAGGCGTAAGCTGAAACAGGATCAGGGTAAACTCGCAAAGTTGCGAGGGTTGGAGGTTCACAACATAGGACTGCGGGATATGTATAGAGAAAAACCCGTCTCCTCAAGAACCTGCTACCTTAGTGATACCTAAGTAGGCCGCGAATTAATACCTTGCGACCGAAAACAACCGGACGTATCTTGGATTTAAGGGCATGATGATGGCATCTATCAGACTCGAAATTCCAATGTGAGCAAGGCGCAAGCCAAGCTTAAATGATACCTTCCTCTACGGAGGACTGGCAAAACCCGGTAACCCTAAGGGAAGAACGATTCAACGGTACAGGGCGCACGACCACCACGTGGTACGGCGCCCTTGTTTCTTGTTTGGAGAAATAATCGCTCTATCCTAATACCCCTACCTCCCCTCCACAAACTTGAGTGAAATAGAATTGACACAATGGCGAATGTTTTTGTCCGTCAATTGCTCGCCCACAAATACATGCCCCAAATGCCCGCCACAATTGGCACAAGTGATCTCCGTCCGCTTCCCATCCGCATCTGGAGTGCGCACAACCGCACCCTCTATCTCATCATCGAAACTCGGCCACCCGCAACTGCTTTCAAATTTATCTTTGGAATTATATAGCGGTGCGTTGCACTGCCTGCAAACATACACGCCATGCGCTTTATTATTGACATACTCACCCGTAAAAGGCGCCTCAGTGCCTTTGTCGATGATTACGCGTTTTTCTGCGGGGGTTAAGGGGTTCATGGGGTTATGATAACATTTTTTGTTAAAATATGATTCTTTGAAAACATATTATGCGTCATATAATCACCAAGATATACACATTTTTACATTGACAAATGCATATTTATAGGTATATACTCTATCTATAAGTTATTGCAGAATACTTGTACCAAAAGAGCGTGTCCTAGGTCTAGGGCCCGCTCTTTTGGTTTTTACCAGATTTTACATAGATATTTTTTATCTATAATTTTTCTCAAATCTTTATTTTTACCAGTGAAATAATCTTTGATCGCCCCGCTTATCAGATCGGATAATTGCATAGCGTTAACATACTCAGAATTAACATGAGTTATGTGTTTTATACGCTTAGTTGACAAACTGTTATAATTAAAACACTTGAAAACTTACCCCTCAAAAAACAAAACTTTTAGTGAGAAAATGATAGCTAATGTAGATATATACACTGGAATTGTCATCATAATACTTTTGATTGGTACGGTATCGTGGTTGATAGTAATTCGCTTTGGCAACAGTATAAGTATTACTGACCAGTTTGGATTCCTTGCTTTGGCATATTTCTGTCTTTGGATTTTCTTCAAGACTATTTTTGATGACAACATTTGGGATGTTATGGTTAATAATATAAAAGGCAAAAAAGGTGAAGACCTGATTGCAAAATGTCTCAGTGAAAACTTTGACGATTCATATACCTATTTGAGAAATATTACCCTACCTGACGATAAGATTGGAGACATTGATGGGTTACTTATAAATTCAAAAGAGATCGTTATAATTGAAGTAAAATATTTCACTGGAAAATTCAAAATAAAAGATGGTATATTCCACAAATTAAAAGGATCATATCTCAGCCCTTTTGGACTACCTCACGACCCTATCAAACAAGCAGAAAGACAAAGATTGGCTTTGACTGAATATCTAAATCAAAAAGGCTTTCACCCCCACATCCGCCCCTTCGTCGCCCTCGCCCACGGCAAAGTAGTCGGTATCGATGGACCTACATCTATTTATGTACTGAGTAATGACAATTTAATTCCAAAACTTAAGGAAGAATTTGCGTCAACCGTAAATCTGCCAAATCAGTCGGCTGAGGAGATTGTGGGGGTGTTGCGGATGTGACGCAGCAATAGGAGAATTTGTTTCATTTAACTAATTCCCAATTATCTAAAAAATATCCCATTTCATGATCCATATTTCCTAAATATACTTTTCCTTCTCTAAATTTTATATTTACGCGATATCGTTTACCGTGTCCAACCTCTAAAATTGCTCTTTCATGAACTTTCTTTTCCACCTCATGAAATGGCAAGATCAAAAAATTGTTTTTATTCTCACCGTGCAAGACAAAAATATAGAAAATATTGCCATTGTTATGTCGTTCAAACGAGACTTTGCGAATATCAAAAACATACGTGTCAAAACTATTCAAATTCGAAGTTTTTACCTGGATTCCGTACAACTGATTTTCCTTGACTGCAACAATATCCATTCCCACATCAACACTCATAATACTTGCATTAAAACCACGGAAAAGGAGTTCCGAACAAACCAAATTCTCACCAGCCTTGCCGGTATAACCTCCAGCAATCACAACTTTTTCTTCTTCTTCTTTTTCTGCTTCTATAATTTTATGGGTCTCCTTAATTTCCTTCTTATTAGGATTAAGAGTAAAAGTTCCCGGTGCAGTTCTCATAAAATCTGAACCTTCACCTTTATGTTTAATATCGACTGTGATTTGAGCATTCATTGAAGATTCCGGTGTTGTACCAACCGTTTCCAGTATTCCTGATTCCAAAGCTAATCGAGTGATTTCTTTATAATGCAATGGTTTTTTGACCTTTTTTAATATTTCAATTGCGGATTGTTTGAAGGTATTCATAAATTATTTCTTAATCTTATTTACTATGAATTCAAAAACCTTCTCTTGAACCATCTTTTTTAATTCTGGATTTTGATCAAGTTTTTTGTATAAACTAAAGTGATTATCCAAAACATCTACAAGTTCTTCCTGAAACATGGAGTCAAATTTTAGACGTGATGCATCTTTACTGTTATTACGTACTGATCCCTGAAGAGTTTCACTCTTTAATAATTTCATTGTTAAGCCGTTTAATATTATTCTGTCAGTATCAGAAAAGTCAGTTCCATATCTATCGTTAACTTCTTTTATTATTCTAGAAAGTACATCCCACTCATCTATGATTTGATTTTTTGTATCACCTTTTCCCATTGGGTCAATTTCACCATCTTCATTATTGAGAGATATATTGATCTGAGACTTTCTTTCAATTTTATATGTCTCCATATCTATTGCTTGAAGAACCTCGTATGGTAGTGGATTTTCTCGCTTAGGAAGCTTTCTGATCAAATACTTCAAGAAGATGAACAACTTCTCCAACTGAGGGTCTTCGAAGGTTACAATCTGTGAGATGAATGCGTACTTCTTAAGATAATCAAATACCGTAGACTTGAAACTTTCCATTTCCTCCTCGGTAAGATTCTCTTCGTTGATTCGAGAAACTACGCCATCAATGATGTAGTTTAGCTTGTCGGGAGTTGCCTTTGAGTACAGCTCATCAATGAATCCGTTCACTTCAAAATCAGTGAAGAACTTAAAGCCGCGCACATCTCGCTCTAGATCGTGCAGGATGTTTGGATCTGTCGCTTCTGAGAGAACCGTAGTTGTATAGTAAGGCTGGAAGGCATCCTTGATATCATCAGTCTGGTTCACGAAATCAAGAACAAAGGTCTCTTCTTTGTTGTATGTAGTTCGATTGAGGCGAGACAGAGTCTGGACCGCGCCAACACCACCAAGCTTTTTATCTACATACATTACCGAGAGAAGTGGCTGGTCAAATCCAGTCTGAAACTTCTCAGCTACGATCAGGAACTTGTAGTCATCATTTTTGAATTCTTCAGCAGTCTGACTCTCAGGAACCTTGTTCATCTGACCTTCCGTATATTCAAGCTTGGTATCAACATCCTTCACTGTTCCAGAGAACGCCACCAACGCTTTGTGAGCATATCCTTTTTCTTTGAGATATTTATCAAACGCAAGTTTGTACCTTACGGCATGAAGTCGAGACTTGGTTACCACCATAGCTTTTGCTTTGCAATTAATAAGTGAAGCAATCTTTTCTTCAAAGTGCTCAACCATAATGGCCACTTTCTTATCGATAGCATGCTCGTGTCGTTCAACATAGCCAACCATAAGTCGCTGTGCTTTTTTCTTGTCGAACTCAGGATCATCTTCAACTTTCTTCAAGAGTCCAAAATATGTCTCGTAGGTTGTGTAATTCTTGAGCACATCGAGAATAAACTTCTCTTCGATAGCTTGCTTCATTGAATAGAGGGAGAAGGGACCAAATTTGCCAGTCAAAGGATCTTCAGTTCCGAAGAGCTCAAGAGTCTTTTGTTTTGGAGTAGCTGTAAAGGCAAAGAACGACAAGTTTGGAGATGCTACTTTTCTTGCCTTCATTCGCTCAACAATCTGGTCCTCAATTGTTTTGAAAGCTTTTTCCTCTTCCTGACTTTCTTTCTCTGCCTCATCAAGTGTTAAGACCTGTCGTAAGTCGGCAGCCGATTCTCCTGACTGTGATGAGTGTGCCTCATCGATGATTACTGCAAATTTTCTACCTTCTACCTTCTCTATGGCATCCACGATAACGGGAAACTTCTGCAAAGTTGTTGTGATGATCTTTACTCCAGATTCAAGTGACTCTTTTAGCTCTTTACCACCATTCTCGACATGTTTAACGAGACCAGTTACCTGACTAAAGCTTTTAACGGTATCTGAAAGCTGTCTATCAAGAACTCGTCGATCGGTTACAACTATCACACCATCAAACACATTTTTTCCTCCAGTATCATGAAGTTCAGCCAATCTGTGTGCAGTCCAAGCGATTGTATTACTCTTTCCGGATCCAGCGCTGTGTTGGATTAAATAGTTTTTACCTGCGCCATGAACTTTGGTGTCTTCAACGATTCTCTTTACTGTCTCGAGTTGGTGATATCGAGGGAAAATAATTTTCTCTTCCTTTCGTTTTTTACCATTCTTATCTTCCTTTTCTTCGATCACATCCTGTATGAAGTTGCCGATCAAATCAAAGATACTATCCTTGGACCAAATCTCTTCCCAAAGATAATGGGTTTTATATTTTCCTTTTGGTGCATCAGGATTGCCAGATGATCCATTATTACCCTTGTTGAATGGTAGGAAGTAAGTAGTAAGTCCTGAAAGTCGAGTAGTCATATATGCCTGCTCAGTATCAACTGCAAAATGTGTAAGACACCTCCTGAACCCAAGCAGCTTTTCTTTCTGGTCACGATCTGTTCTGTATTGAGAAATTGCGTTGATCACATTTTGTCCGGTGAATTGATTCTTGAGTTCAGCTGTAAATAGGGGGAGGCCGTTTACAAATATCACCATGTCAATGGAGTTTTCATTCTTCGTACTATATTTGACCTGACGCATTATACTCAGTATATTTCCTACATAGTCGGCAAGTGTCTCAGGGTTTCTATCGTTTTCTGGTTTGAAATATGCAAGCTGAATACGTATCCCTCTATCAGTTACACCTTCTCGAAGTACGTTAAGAAGACCACGAGAAAGTAGCTCTTCATCTAGCCTAGCCAAGAACCTTTCGGCTACATTATCACCATACTGTTCGACAAGCTTATCCCAGTTATCCTTTTGGGTAGTTTGAATAAACTCAAGGACCAACTCTGTATCCATACAAAGTTCTTTGTTGTATGAAGAAGTTGATCGAGTGCGGTATGAGTGAAGACTCTTGAGTTCTTGCTCAATGAATTCTTCAAATCCTGATTCTTTTGTGTTTGTTTTTGTTGTCATAAATTATGATTCAATCAGATCAACAGTACTTTTTATATGTTTACCGTGCACAGACTTAAATATACTAGCATCTCCTGCCTCTTTTGATGGACTATTTGAAACCATTCCTATTACTTTTCCATTTTCTTTTAGGACAATTGGCCCTCCACTATAACCACCTACAACTGGTCCAGATATTTGAATCCACTTAGGTCCATTAACACTTATTATTTCCTGTCCAATCACCCCTTCAGCGTATGTTGGCGAATGTTTTTGATTAAGCAATTGATTACCAAGAGGAAACCCGGCATATCCAACAGCTTCTCCGACCTCAATTTCCTCTTCGTTTATATCCAAGCCACTTGCAGACTGAGTATTTATATAATTATCATCTGCCTCAATACTTAAAACTGCTATATCATGAGCAAAATCTATTGTTGCTACTATCGCTTTTTTATACTCAACTCCATTTCCACCAACAACAAGCATTCCAGCGAGTTCAATAGGTGCACCAAGTATATGTTGAACAACATGAGCACATGTTACAAATACCTTTTTATCTTTAACCCAAAACCCAGTTCCATATACAATTATTTCTGGAGCTTTAAAACCCCTCTGAGCTGGATCAAAGATTGGTTTTAGTACACCAACAGTTCTTGCTGACAAACATACATTTGGTTGTTTTTGTGTTGTTTTTGACATATTAATTTTTATTATTACTAATCTGGTGAATTAAATGACTAATTATTCCTAAAATTGAAAGTGCATCTTGTGGCGGAATTTGTCCTTCATCCTTATGTGAACAATAATTCCTCCAATAACCCATTGCACCCATTGAAATATTCTTGAACCCCTCTTGAATCCCGTTTCGTCTTTTTTCATCAGGATCATGATTAATTCTAATTTTTGGATCTTTATCATTAAAAGCATTATTCATAAGATTGTTACCAATAAATGTAAGTCCAGAAATTTGTTGTACATACACCTCGTATTTTTCCAATGCTTTTCTAACCGATTCATTTAAATGACCATCATTAAAAAGTTTTGCACAATCGGGCAGTAAAATAGGGTGTAAAGAAAGCAAATCCAATGCGCGTTGAATTTCTTTTTTTGGTGGCACAATAGATGGACGATCAGTTGGTAAATCTAATCCACCGATTTCAGCCTCCAAATCAATATCGAGATCTTTTAAAGTCATACTAAAATCATCTGCTTCCTGTCGCAAAAATGGATCACCGTTACCATATCTTCGCTCGATAGCTTTTGGCAGATTTTCACGGATAAATTTTTTGAATATTATAGGGTGTTCTTTATATACAACTTTGATGAAGCTAAAAATAGATTCCTTTTTAACACCTTTGTCTTTCCAGTGCTTTGCTAGCTTATAATCTCTGGCTAACTTACGAAAACAAAAACCATTTTTGTTCATCGATGTGGCAGGTATAATAGCACCAAGTTGCTCAGATAATTTTCTGAGTTTTTGCAGTATTGGTGCAGAAAGTTGCTTCGCTTTTTTAGTTTTAATTATTTGCTTTTTCATATTTTAATTTTTCCAGTTACCACATTTGAAATTAAGACTGATTTAAATTCATTTAAAAACGAGATTGAAGCTTCTATTTTTTCAGTAGCAACACCAAAGATTTTCATCTTTTTATTTAATTCAGTAACTATTTTTTCTTGAGTTTTTATATCAGGAATAAACAGTTCATAATTCATTACAAATGATGAAGTCACTCGTTTTTGACCTGCGGTTCCTCTCATTTCAACTTCACCCATCTTTCGGAACTTGTCTGAAAAAATTACATAGTAAAGGTAGTCAGCTAGGATTTTGGTGCCTGGTCTAAGAACAATAAATTCTGTCGTACCGAATCCAAAATCACTCTTTAGTCCCTTCATTATTCCTGCTTTACCATTCTCAAAACAAGGTGTAATTTTTGCCAAAACAACGTCACCATTTCTAAAGTATGTAAAACCACTACTTACATCCTTGTATTTTCTTTCTTGAGGACACAATTCACCTAATTCAGAAATTGCTTCCATGGGGATAAAAGAAACTGTGTCATTTGGATCAGTAATATTAACTATTTTCTTTGAGGGATTTAACTGAATATAATTCTTCAGTTTACCTTTTTCTCCACTTACATTAATTATTGCACTATTAATAAGAAATGTTCTTTTCTCTTTCAAAATCTCTATAAGTTTTTTCTTCTTTTCAATAATTCGATCAATATAAGAAGTTTTTTCATCAAGGTATTTAGCTATTTTTTTTTGTTCAGAAATACCTGGAAGGCCAACTTCAATTTTTCTAAATCTTTCATAATTTAAATCCCACTGATCATTCCTTACTCCACCCGAGTTTCGCTCATACTGCTTAATATAAATATCCGATCGCAATAAATAGTGCAAAAATCTTGAATTGTTATTTGAAAGTGGTCTACAAATGAAGTAAGCAGGACTAACAATTCCTCGATATTCAGACACCGCAACTGAACCTTGCCATGCCTTCATTTTGTTTATTGCCAAATCTCCAACTTCGACTAGTTGATACGTAGACAGGTCATCAGAGGCTTTATTGTGATTATCATCTCTGGATGATTTTATAACCACCCCAAGATCACGATACACTGAAAGTAGTTGCTCATTTTCAAATCCTATTCTTTTTACTTTGGTAAAAAGATGCTGTATGTTATCCAACTTCCAATTAGCTGGAATCTTACCTAACCACTCAATGCCTGAATCTTTATATTCAGGGTACTTTTCATATTTCTTTGTAAGTTTGAGTGTTTGCATATTATTTCTCATATTTAGTCATGAACTGACAAAACTTATAACCCATCTCACTTAGACGAAACTTATTTGTTGGAATAAATTCACTTGAAAATCGGTTGTCATAATTTCTTGGAGAAATGAGTCCAAGCTTTTCGAGATTTTCTTCATACTTACTCACAAGAGTATTAAACCCTTGTAGGCCCATTTGATTTGAAACTATATTTGCCCATCCTTGTCTAGAGAATGGAGAAGCATTTTTTTCAATCAATGTTCCAACATCATTTACATATTGCTTGTTTGCTATTGCGAAATTTGCTTTAAGTATCAAGACCTCAGTACCGGAAACACCTACAGCGGTGCGTAAAAATTCATATGCCAAGAACTCATCCTCGTTTGTCGAATCAATATTGATGCCGCTTATAAAAATTGATTTTATTGCACGAAATTTAATCTCATCTGGAATATCATTACCATCAATCATCTTTAAGATCTCATTTAGAGCCATCCTGGTCGCATCTGAGAAAAGGAAATCATCTTTAATTTCACCTTTGTCTTTGTACTTTTTTAATTCATTGCCTAAACGTGTTAGAAGATTACCTTTTAAAGCACTTTGGATAATGCGGCCAGCAGACATCTTCCATTCAGTAGATTCAGATCCAAGAATTCCAGTAACAACTTCTGCTAGTTGGACAGGCGCTTCCTTTAGGAAAGTTAGGACTTCTTCTTTGTTATTTAATTGTGGCAGTTTAATGTCAGCCATATATTTATAGTTGCTTTAGGAGAACGAGTAATTCATTTTCGACCTTTTCTATATCAATCTCTATTTCCTCAAGACTTCGTGGGGCCTCGTACTTGTAGAAGTGGCGAGTGAATGGAATCTCGTAGCCCACAATACCAACCTTACCGTCTTTGTGATCTCGGGCCGATTCATTGATCCAGGCATCTGGTACATACGGTTTTACTTCTTTATTAAAATATTCATATACATCCATTTCGTATGGAACATTTTCATAGTCACGAAGTGATTTATCAATCTCCACTTCCCCTTTTTTGTTTTTTACAATATTTCCACTTTCATCTTTTAGTGGTTGCTCGATCTGGATTTGCCTATATGCAAAATCTGTTGTTTTGAAAATCTTTGAGTGTTCATTTTCCTCAAATTTCTCGTACAGATCCAAGATTTGTTTTTTGTGTTCAGTGTCAATCTCATGTCGCTTACTACCAAGACTCTTACGAGTTTTCTTGAAGAGGGTGCGAGCATCGATAAGCTGAACCTTACCTTTTCTTTCTTTTGATTTTCTGTTGGTAACAAACCAGAGATAGGTGTTTATACCTGTGTTATAGAAAAGCTGATCAGGTAATGCGACGATTGCCTCTAGCAAATCCTTCTCTAGAATCCATCGGCGAATTTCGCTTTCACCGCTACCGGCATCGCCAGTAAATAGTGGGGATCCGTTATGAACGATCGCTATACGTGAGCCACCATCTTTTTCAGGCTTCATCTTTGAAATGAGGTGTTGCAAGAACAAAAGCTGACCATCTGAGATGCGAGGAGTTCCTGCACCAAACCTACCAGCGTATCCACGAGATGCTTCACGCTCTACAGCATCTTTATCCTTCTTCCAATCAACTCCGTAGGGCGGATTACTTAGTCCGTAGTCAAATACTTCCGCAAAGAATTGATCGTTAGCGAGTGTACTTGCTTTTGAATGATCTTTTTCACCACCTCGAATAAGGTCTGGATTGTCACCCTTGATAAGCATGTCTGACTTTGCCATAGCATACGTTACTGAGTTGAGTTCTTGGCCGTAAAGGAAAATGTCAGCTTCTTTATTTATGTTTTCGAGAATGTAATCCTTCGCAACAGAAAGCATACCACCAGTACCACAGGCAGGGTCATAAATCTTTTTGATGACATGGGGCTTCTTGAGGTCCTTCTTATCAGGAGAGAAAAGCATTTCAGTCATAAGACTTATCACATCTCTTGGCGTATAGTGCTCTCCAGCAGTTTCGTTGGACATTTCAGAAAACTTGCGGAGAAGCTCTTCAAAGATATGCCCCATTTGATAGTTGTCTACATTTTTAGGATGAAAATCAACGCCATTCAATATTTGAATAATCTGAAACAATATATTTCCATCTTCTAATCTTTCGAGTTGTTTATTAAAATCAAATTTTTCAAAAATATCCTGAATATTTTTACTGAATCCATTTATATATTGCTTAAGATTCTTTGCAATCAACTTTGGTTCGCCTAAAAGTGCTCTGAAATCATAATCAGATGTGTTATAGAATGTTGTTCCAGATGTCTTTTTAAGAATTGGATCGAGATCATTTACCTTTCCTTTGTACTCATTATTTTTCTCTAATACTTTAAGTTTTGTATCTGAAAGGATTGAATCCAAGCGCTTCAAAACCACCAAGGGCAAAATCACGTCTTGGTATTCATGCTGTTTCCAGCCACCACGCAAGATTTCGGCTATACTCCAGATCATTGATGTTTTTTGGTTGAAATTTTCCATTTATATTAATTTATGGTGAATAAATCTAAATACTCTTTCAAGTGGTAAATCCTATCTTTTTGACGACCTGTTTTTTCTATAAACAATCCTAGTGACTGAAAATCATTAGCAATTGCAGACGCCGTCGGAAACGTAACTGACAAAAACGACTCAATGTCACGTATGGTAACAATTGGTTGCGAAAATAAGCAGCGCAAAAGCTCCTTTCCGAGTTTTTGACGCTTAATACCCATTCCTTTTTCTATTGTATTTTCATACTTCTTGCGTAGATCGATTATCTTATCCAGTGTTTCTCGTGATTTTTTTGCTGTCTCTAAAACGCCAGTTAGAAAAAATCTAATCCATTGTTCTATATTATTTGTCTCTCTAACCTTTGAAAGTCCATCATAGTATTGTGGGCGATGTCTTTCAAAAAAATTAGAGATGTATAGAGTCGGTTTTTGAAGAATACCAAGACTAACCAAATGCAATGTAATAAGTAACCTACCGATACGACCATTACCATCTAAGAACGGATGAATAGTCTCAAATTGATAATGAGAAATAGCAATTTTGATCAGATCTGGAATATCTAGTTCCTTGTTATACCAGAATCTTTCAAGGTCACTCAAAAGCTCACCAACTTCTTCATGGTAAGGAGGAATAAAAACTGCATCTTTTAGAGTAGCACCGCCAATCCAATTCTGGCTGCGGCGAATTTCACCAGGAGATTTTGCATATCCACGAACACCTGATAATAAAATTTTATGGGTATCCTTAACCAATCTCATAGAGAGAGGCAATTTTTCGAGTCGTGCAATAGATTCATTTATTGCTTTGATATAATTTTGAACCTCTTCCCAATCGTTTCTTTTTTCCGGATCAATCTCTAGTTCTGGTAAAAGAGCTTCATCAAGTTTGGTTTGTGTACCTTCAATTTTACTGGAATCTGTCGCTTCTTTTGCAATGTGCATTTTTATAAAAAAATCCACGTCAGGGACCAACTTTGAAAAAGCGTTGAGCTCGCCTAGGTATCTCATTGCATCAGCAAGAAGTAAATCAATACGCTTATCTTTCCATTCAAAACTATTATTAACAAAAGACGGCTGAAAGCTTTTGTAACCCTCATTTTGTCTATAGATTCCAGATTTGTATTTTGCGGCCATACATATAGGGTAGCACCTTTAAAGCATCAATGCAAATTAAAACTTAACGCCTTAACTTTTAATTTGCCCAATTCAAATTAAAAGTTGCGTGCGATCGAAAGGGGCATATTTACAACCTATCATACTTCGTATGCTTCCCCTTCGCCTTTTCCACGGGATACTTAGCTTCATTGATTTTCAACTTACGATCGAGGGCGGAGAGAATGTCGATATCAAGATCATGACTCATGAGGAGGACCCAATAGAGGACATCGGCCAACTCTTCGCCGATAGCTACCTTATTCTCTTTGACATACTTCTCCATCTCTTTTGCATTTTTCCATTGGAAATGTTCCATCACTTCGGTGGCTTCGAGGACAAGTGACAAAGCAACATCTTTTGGATTGTGGAATTGTTTCCAATCTCGAGCGTCTCGGAAGGCAATTATTCTTTTTGTAAGATCTTTGGTGGTTTTCATTTGGGCGATTAATTACCAAAACTCTAACACTTTTGTATGTGGAAATGAAGAGATTTATTATAATATTACAATCTTTACTTTTTTGACGAATCGTGTAATATAATGTGTGGTACAGAAAACCCCATGAAACCCTCCAATACGAACAAGATCAAGCCCTGGATGGTGCTACTATTCCTCATCGGCGTCGTGTGTCTCATTTTCGGATTCGACCCGATCGGTGACGGATTGCGCAAGTTGTTCGGGCAGTAGTTCATATGCACCTGCCCCGAAGGCCTAGCGGACATCAACCGCCGGGCCTTTCCTTTTTACATGCCTCCCTATCCACCACTTTTTTATAAACGGCAAAGATTGAGTCGATAGAAAATATCCGATAGTCGGCACCAGTGCGCCGAGTAAAAAGTTATCTGCGCCGATAAAATACAATACGAATGAGGCGATAATGTAAGTAATGAACATTATGGAAACAGTCCTGAACATACTCGTCTCCCATGCTTTATCAGCCTCAACGCGCAAATTGCGATCTTTAATTATTTCAATCTCATTTTGAAGTTTTGTGATTTCGGGGTTCATTGGGTTATTTTATCATTTCCAATGATTTTCTAATCAAATATTTGTGACAACGTTATTATATCTATTACCAAAACTCTACCATTTTTATATGTGGAAATGAAGTGAAGATCCTTATCGCACCTCAATAAAAACCCTCGGCTCCGTATCCATTATTTTTTCCTTTATTTCTGGAAAGACAATTCCCTTTTGTAATTTTTCTACAAATTCTATTAGCTCACCATCATAAGGATACACGTGCGCGTCGCAGAATATTCCTGCAATATTTAATCGACACATTATTTCGGGCAATTCTTCCAATATATAGGCGGCCATTTTTTCGATCGCCTCATCTCTAAAAAGCCTATTTTCCTTTCTAATATGACTTTTAACTAAACCAATAATATTATTTCTGAATTCTTCATTATTTTTATATAGATCATAAAAGTACTGAACTTTTTGTTTATACTCATTATCTAAAAGATCACTCCAGTGGGCATATACAATCTTGCCCTTGTCCTCTATATTCAATTCTTTATCGACTAGGGATTTTACTTGATCTAGAATATTTTGACCTTGATCCAATGCCATCTCCATAGCCTTTTCTCGGTTTCTACCATTCCGAGCTTCAATATTTAGGGCGTGAATCGAATCAGCAACATAGACTACTACTTTCTCACGAGTAAAACCCAAAGACCATTTTATAAGCTCTAAAATGTTTTCTGGCGTAAACCATTTATTACCAAGGCTTATTCCAACTCCAATGTTGTATTTCTTGGACTCTAGCTCCTCTATTGAGCCTGATCTAATAGAATAAAGTTTCATATTTTTATGTAATCAAAACTCTACCACTTTTGTATGTGGAAATGAAGAGATCGCGATCTTTGCCTATACACAGGACCAGTTGAAAAAATAGCAGATACCTAGTATATTATCTACGTAGCGCAAGTACCCTCACCTGAAGGATACCAGGATTGTATTTATACCTTACCCGGGCTTCATTGCTCGGGTAAGTTTGTTTTGGGAACATATTTCAGAAAATGAGGGATCATCTTAATTGGCTTTGTCTTCACCTGAAAACCAGCTTTTTGAGCCTTATCGATTCTCCATATAGATTTCTTATGTTTGTCCTTGTCCTGATCTTTATCGAAATATCCATAATAGA
>CAZNUY010000017.1:0-12226 GCA_964576745.1 uncultured Candidatus Saccharibacteria bacterium
TGGTCATCGATGAGGCGTGGTGGATGATGAAATCCGAAGACACCGCTTCATTCCTCTTTGGTCTTGCAAAGAGAGGTCGCAAATATTTCCTAGGACTAGCCACAATCACTCAAGATGTCGACGACTTTTTGAAGTCGCCTTACGGTTTGCCAATCTTAACCAACTCTTCTATACAAATATTGCTCAAACAATCACCAACGGTTATTGATCATATTCAACAAACATTCAACCTGACAGATGAGGAGAAATATTTACTTCTAGAATCAGACGTAGGGGAGGGTATGTTCTTCGTAGGTCTCAAGCATGTAGCAATCAAGATAGTAGCTTCGTATACAGAAGATCAGATAATAACCACCAACCCAGCCCAAGTTATGCAAATTGCTCAAGCAAAAAAGGAACTAGAAGCGGCAGGGCAATAAAATTAACATGATAAAATACCGCATTAGTCTGACAGCTTCAGGATTTCTTGTTTTGCTAGCCATAATCGCTGATCTTATCAGTCTTATCCCATTTGTAGGAATGGTTTCAGGACCGACATTTTGGGTCCTTGCAAGTTGGTATCTTTGGAAAAAAGGTTGTGGCCTGTTCAATGCACGCCGACTTGCAACTGAATTAATTTCAAGTGTGGTCGAAATTATACCAGCAATCCAAGCTTTACCAGCCGCTACAGTTGGTATAATTGCCGTACTTTTAATGATACGGATCGAAGACCGAACTGGAATATCAATGAAACCAGACTCATTTGCTGGTTCCGTAAGAAAGCCCCACTACACAACCGACGAAAACGGGCAAGGTATCCGAAGACCCCAATCCAGTACCCCAGCAATACCACCCAAACTCAACATAAATGGTATTCGACCTCCAAACGGTGGATTAAAATAATTTTTTGGGCACATAATTCATGCTAAAATAATGTCATGCGTTCATTGCTTCTCAAGATTTTTATAGTAATCTCTCTCTTTGGTATCAATTTTGCTCATGCTCAAGGAGTGCCTGTCGGAGCCAATGGCCTAGATCTTTCTATCTCAACAGACAATCCAATACCAGAACAAAACCTTACAATTACTGCAAAGAGCTACAGTATAGACATCAATTCTGCAACTATCACCTGGACCGTCGATGGCAAAGTGGTACAAAAGGGGATCGGTATGGTTACGCTAGATATCAAGGCTCCAGTTCTTGGAAAAGAAAAGAAGGTTTTGATAACCGCAGTATCTAGTAACGGTATAACTTTTAGTAATTCTACTATTATCGGTTCTGGATCTATCGATCTTATTTTAGAAAATAATGGATACACACCAACATTTTTTCGAGGTAAAACTCCAACTTCATACCAAAACAATGTAAATGTTATTGCATACCCTCATTTGGCAGATTCAAAGGGTGTCGAGTATGACCCAAAAACTCTTGTATACCAATGGAAAAAGAACAGTAGAGTAGTCGAGGATCAATCTGGCTATGGAAAGCAAGTATATACTCACCTTGGCGAAATAGTTCCCAGAGAAGCAGTAATAACAGTTACCGTTTCTACTAGAGATGGGATGAAGAGAGCTTCAGCTACAACAATAATCGAATATAGCTCACCGACACTTTCATTTTATATAGACGATCCATTGTATGGACCACTTTGGAATAGGGCAGTTAGTGAAAATATTTACATCGGATCAGAAAAAGAAACGGGTGTTTTGATGACTCCTTATGGGTTCAATAAACCAATAAACGAGTTGGGTAATTTGATATTGACCTGGATGATAAATGGTTACGAAAGACCAGAACTCGCCACAAATGAGTCTGTTATATTGAGAGCGCCAGAAAATTCTCAAGGTTCTTCAAATATTGAACTAACGATTAGAAACAAGAAAGAAATTTTGCAAACCGCAAGCGCCAGTTTTTCCGCCCAATTTAGTTCCAAGGGTTCTAGTATAATTGATAACAATTAAATGAAACAAAAAAACATCAAAACACATAGAATTCTGGCCATCATATTGTTGCTTGGTTTGGGACTTATCGGGAGCAGTAGTGTTGCTTCTAATGTAAAAGCACAATCAACCTCCGGTGATTATACTGTCTTAGCCCCCTTGCCATGTATCGAAGGTGGGGGAGTAACCTGTACAACTGGTGGTAATGGTGCTGTCCAACCAACAGTAAATTTCAAAACTTACGTTCAATATACGATCAACCTTCTGATCGGCCTCTCCGCTGTCGTGGCAGTTGTTATGATCGTCTGGGGTGGTGTTGAGTATATGTATACTGCTTCATTCTCTGGCAAAAAGATGGGTTTGGAAAAGGTTACCCATGCTATATATGGACTAGTCCTTGTGCTCACTTCGTATATTATCCTACGCACCATCGACCCCCGTTTGGTCGAAATACCAAACACAATTGTTCCGACGATTGAGTTGCGAAATGAATTGCAACAGGACGCTAGTGCGTTACTTGTAGATAAAGTTATTGATGATGTAAGCAGAGCCCGGGTGCGTAGCATAGAAATTGGCAAGGAGATAGAAGTTAAAAGATCTAAAGTTCTCGAACACAAGCAAACCCTTGCAGTGATAGACAAAGAACTTTCTACTGTAGACAGGTCAACACCGGAAGGGAAATTACGATATGAAACATTACAAAATCAACAAAAAAAGACGGTTGAGGCTTTGAGATCCGCAGAAGTTGAGCTTGCAATTTCATCTGCAAAATTAAGTTTTAATGGACAAATATCAAATACCCTTGGAGATCTATCTGGTGATGCAACAAGTGGTGAAAACGCACAATCTAGAATGAAATTTTTAAAAACAAATATTGATAATATTGAAAGACTTAGACTTGAGAAAATTAAGCAATTGCAAAATCTTGGTGAAGTCGATATGTCCCCAATCAACAACGAAGCTAAGTACGCCAAAACTGCTGTTAATATTTATATTCTCGAATTAGCCGCAACAACAGCAAGTGTAAAATACACATCCAGCGGCATGGGTATAGGGGGTGCAGGATATAAAACCAGTTACATAGTTTCAACACCAGATGGTACAGATAAAGAATTTGGTTCAAAAAATGACGCTATTAAATATTTACAATCAGAAGTGACTAAAATCGAATCAGTAAAAAATAGCTTGACCGACAATTGGCAAAAAGCTGACTTACAACAAAGAATAGAAAACCTACAAAATGAAATAAAGAATAATAAGACCTTAAACTAATGTCTACCACATCCAAATTTATAATATTCATAATGATAATATTGGCCATCGCTGGTGGAGTATATTGGTACCTCTTCTTTTATGGTCCTGGCAACGGGGAAGTTATACCACCGACCAATAACGGCACTTCAGGAGGTTTCATACCACTAAATGCCCCTGATGGACAGGGTTTATCTTCTCCAAACACAACACCAGACTCACAAACAAATCCTGATTCGACAAACAACACAACACCAGTAGCGACAGAACAAAGTTCGGTTCCAACTCTCCGACTGATCAGTAGCACTCCTGTAGGAGGTTTTAGTGCAAGCACAACCGCAAGTACAACCATTATCCGTTGGATCGATAGGGGTAGGGGAAATGTTATGGAGGCAACAACCGATAGCACCGAAATATTAACCCTTTCGAACACACTATTACCTCGAATGTATGACAGTATTTGGGACAAGAATCTTACCGCTATTATTGGATCAATCTTACCTTCCAACACCGACATCTCTACAACCGTTTACGCCAAACTCAACAAACAAACAGCTACAACCACCGCAGCATCATCTGAAAACATCACTCCATATTTCCTAAGAGGCAAAAATCTTCCAGACAACATGCTCGGTTTTGCCGTCTCTCCAAAAGGTGACAAAATTATTATGATAATAAAAGAGAACAATCAAAGTGTTGGTTATATTGCCAATTTTGATGGTACAGCTGTAACAAAAATATTTACAAATCCAATCACACAACTAGTTGTTGAGTGGCCAGAAGAATCGACGATTGCCATAACAACAAAAGCCTCTGCCAAAATAAGTGGTTATTTATACTTTGTAAATCCGAAAACAGGTATTTGGAAAAAGGTACTTGGACCAATCATTGGTCTGAGTACCAAAGTAAGCCATGACGCAAAAAGAATTCTGGCTTCGGCAACTGGTAGAAATGGCCAAGTGATAACCAACATTTACAATGTTGGCACCACAACCGCCACTGATACAACTTTGCGCACGTTGGCAGAGAAATGTACTTGGGGTAGGTTTTACAAGGAATTGGTCTATTGTGCAACACCAAGTGTTCCGACCACAGCTATATATCCGGATGATTGGTACAAAGGTATTGTCACAACTTATGACAAAATCTGGCAACTCAACGCGAACAACGGAGATATTAGGCTTATTTCTTCTCTCATAACCCAATCCGACAAATCAATAAACGTCTTTAATATGAACACCGATCCAAAAGATGACTACCTCTTGTTTATGAACAAAGATGATCTTTCTTTGTGGTCATTAGATCTAAGTACGAACTAATTTATTTGAGCTAAGTTATTTGGTTGTACTAGTTGTACTAACGGTCTCACCGATATGTCTCTTTTTTATATATATCTCTTGGAAGAGGGTAAACAATGAGCTAACTGACCAATATATGGCGATAACCGACGCCGCCTGAGGGAAACTGGCTGGAATAATCCAGTAGACCGATACGAAAGCGACGATCGGAAGAGTAAATTTCATCTGTGAGTTTATGGAGTCTGCCATCTGTGAAGCTGTATCGAGTTTTGCTCCAGATTTTTTTATTTTTTCTGAAATCTCTTTTTGTTGTCTAGCGGTTACAGAGAAGTTAAGTTGGAGATATTGAATAACGGCTGTTATGAGAGCTAAAACAAAGCTTTTGCCTGTTATGTCTAAACCAAAAAGAGTGTGGCTTACCTCAGGAACAGATATAAACGAGTATAGCAATTCTGGTTGTACTTCTGGAATAATTTTGTAAAAAACAGAGATGAGTGCAATAAGTATTGGTAGCTGAATAATAAGCAGTAATACACTGGTAAATGGTTTAATTTTCTTTTCCCTATAAAGTTCCATTATTTTTAGGGCTTGCTCTTGTTTGTTATTGGCATATTGAGCGCGGATCTGATTTGCTTCTGGTTCGACACTTTTCATCCGCACCTGAGTGATAAGAGCCTTCTTTGAGAGAGGGAACAAGATGAGACGAATAACACAAGTAAATATAATAACCGCCACACCCACATCTATACCTGGTATCAAGTTCATAATACCAACTAAACCGTTATAAAGGGGGAGAAATATAAATTGATTGTACATTTGGTTATTCTACTTCAAAAGACCCCCTTTTACAAAGATATCTTTTATAGCTTCGTTTATCTGCTGGTCGGAAGATTTGTTAATTGTTTCTTTCGGGCAAATGATGCATTGATGCTCATTTATTAGATTATTTACAAATAAAGTAATTTGATTGTATATTCTCCTGCGAATTTCATTTCTTTTGACCGCCGATTTAGCAATCTTTTGTGGGCTTATTACAGCAATCTTGGTATTACCGTCGGTTTTCAAGATACGCAACCAAAAAAGGGGATTGTGGACAACCCTCCCTTTCTTTAGCACTTCTTCAAATTGCTTGGTAGAAAGCCTTTGTGAGTTTGGAAGCATGTTTGTGGCTCTGAAGCCAAAATGACTGTTAGCAAAACGCTTACACAGCAATACGCTTACGACCCTTGCTTCTTCGACGAGCAAGAGCTTTTCGACCACCAGGACTTTTCATTCTTACACGAAAACCGTGGGTCTTTGCTCTCTTTCTTTTCTTTGGTTGATAAGTAAATGACATGTACAACAATATACATCATTTAAAATAAATTTCAACCTCTCACATAGGTGACACCTCTGTAATACAGAGGTGTCACCTATGTGAGAGGTTATAAACAACTTATCAACATATTTTATATTTCTCCACAAGTTCTCAGAATTATAAACAGGTATATACTATAGCCATGCAAGACTACTCAAAGATGTGGCAAACGGCTTTGATAGAAATTCAAACTGGAGTATCCCAGGCAAACTTTTCTACCTGGTTCAAAGAAACGAACATAATAAAAGAAGAGGAGGGTGTTATTTATCTTGGAGTCCCAAATTCTTTTACTCAAGAATGGCTTCATAAAAAATTCCACAATTCAATCTTACGTATTTTGAGACAAATGAACGAACATGTTCGTGCTTTGGAGTATATTATTATCAAAGAAGATGGTTCAAAGAGGGGAGATTCGTCAAAAAAAGCCTTCTCAACACCAACCATGTCTATGCCTCTGCAAGACTTCTATATAAACAAGGAAGACAACCTCAACCCTCGTTACACTTTCGATAATTTCGTCATTGGTCCATTCAACGAACTAGCCCATGCCGCTTCTCAAGCGGTCATAAAGAGTCCTGGATTGATATACAACCCTCTTTTCGTATACGGATCGACCGGAAGAGGTAAAACTCACCTTATCCAAGCAGTTGGCAACCAGATAAAAAAAGTCTACCCAAATAAAAAAGTATTCTATCTAACTTCAGAAAAGTTTGGTTCGGAATTCTTTGTTGCCATCCAAGAAGGTAAAGTTCAGCCTTTCAAAGAAAAATATCGCAAATATGACGTTATTATCATGGATGATGTCCAATTTTTCTCAAACAAAGAGAAGTTTCAGGAAGAATTGTTCCATTTCTTCAACACTTTTCATGATACTGGCAGACAATTGATCTTCTCGTCAGATAGACATCCAAATGTTATTCCAGGCCTCGAAGATCGTCTACGTGGCAGATTCAGTGTTGGGATGATAGTCGACATACCAGAACCAGACAATGAATCTAGAATTGCTATCGTAAAAACCAAATGTGCGGTTCATTCTATAACCGTGCCAGATGAAGCTATCGGTCTTATTACAGACGCGATTAGTGACAACATCCGAGAAATAGAGGGTATTATCAATGTAATAGCTTGTCAGACTCAGTTACGCAACAGAGAGTTGACCGTTAACGAAATCAAAAATCTACTCAAAAACAGCACCAAACCAAAGAAAACTGTAATGATAAAGGATGTTGTAAAAATTGTTTCAGATTTTTATAGCATTGATGAAGAAAGTATATACAACAAAACCCGCCGAAAAGAGGTTGTGCGTCCACGCCAAGTAATCATGTATATATTGCGAGAAGATTTTGGCGTTTCTTTCCCGTCGATAGGGGACAAGTTAGGGGGAAGAGATCATACCACCGTTATTCACTCCTATGAAAAAATAAAAGAGGGAGTGAAGGGTGATCCGGTTTTGAGCCAAGAGATAACGCAGATCAGATCCATGTTGTAACTGTTAATAAAATTGTGGATAAGCTGTTCTCTTAATTTAATTACTTTGGTGATAACTTGGGGACAGTTGGTGAGTAAAATTTTACACATTATTTAAAAATTTATTTATAAAAAATTATTAACAGGTTAAATAATACGAGTAGATAAAATAGCCCGTGTAATATAAGTAAATTAGCTATCAACATATCCACTCTTATAATAGTAATAAACTTATAAAAAATATGAAATTAGAACTAAATCTCAAAAAACTCAAAGATGCTATTTCTCTGATCGAAAGAGTTGCGGGAAAACATATGACCCTACCGGTTTTATCCTGTGTTTTGATTGAGGTAAAAAACAACACCGCTTTATTTAAAGCGACAAATTTGGATATTGGTATTGAAGTGTCTGTACCGGCAAAATCTAATGAAGATGGGGTGATGGCCGTACCTGCAAATATCATGTCTTCGTTTGTATCACAAATTACTGGAGACAATCAGCTAATTAAAATGGACGATAGTTCGGGAAACCTTCTGATAACGACAGCAAAATCTAAAGGCACAATCAAAACACAAGCCTTCGATGATTTTCCATCCATTCCAAGAGTGGTTGAGGGAAAAGAGTTCAGTATTCCATCTGATGCATTTCTTAAGGGTCTAAAATCTGTTTGGTATAGTTCCTCGATTTCTAGTGTTAAACCAGAATTATCCAGTGTTTTTGTTTACAAAGACCAATCAGACTTAGTTTTTGTAGCAACAGACTCATTTAGATTGGCAGAAAAGAAAATTAAGATTCCAAGTACGGTAAATATAGGCGATATTTTAATTCCTTATAAAAATATTCCAGACATCTTACGAGTTTTGGAAAATATAAGCGGTAATGTGACGGTTTTAATTAATAAAAATCTAATTTCATTTACCTCTGGCGAAGTTTATTTGGTTTCGAGACTCATTGACGGGGTTTTTCCTGATTATAGACAAATAGTTCCAAAAAGTTTTATCACCGAAGTTGTTGTTCTTAAACAAGATATAATCAATGCCCTCAAAGTCTCCAATATCTTCTCAGACAAGTTTAATCAGGTTCATCTATCGGTTGACCCAAAAGGAAAGATGTTTAGCATACAGACCAAAAATAGCGATATAGGAGAAAACAGCACATCAGTAGATTCTGCTCTGACTGGTGATCCGATAGAAATTAATTTTAATTACAAATATATAGCCGATAGTTTCCAATCTATCGATGCTGACAGCCTCACCTTACAGTTTTCTGGTAATAACCGACCAATGGTTATAAAGCCCGTTTCGGGAGATCAAACCTTTATGTATTTGGCAATGCCAATGAATCGATAGTATTGTGTTGATAGAGCATGTCATAATTATTACTAATAATGTTTGGAATATCTGGTTTTTTCAAAAATATTCAGAACGCTTTTACAAAAGAGGTTGTTTTACGTATGAATATAAAGGAGGTAATAAAAAAACATACCGGTGCAGAACTACCAATTGAAAACATATCCTGCAAAAACGGCGTTATAACTTTGAACAAAGTTAATTCAGCTGTTTTGTCTACTGTTTATATAAAAAAGAACAAAATTTTGGCGAGTCTTGCTGATTTGAATATTAAAATTACCGATATCAGGTAATTTGTTATAAATAAATTTTAGTTGCATAAACCAACGATATTCTCGAGCTGTGATTGTTGGTGTTATTGTGTCATGAATTGAACACTGGCTTGACCGCGATTGTAGATAGAATCAAATAAAGTGATTGAAAGTGTATTTATTGTACTCAAATTACCAACGTCTGCAGGAACAAATGATATGTTGAGAGGGTTAGTTTCGTTTGTAAGTATATACTTACCATTTAGATAAACCTCAGTCTTTTTTGGTTGGAATTGGCCAGTGTATTGAATTTTGATTGAAAGAGTTTGGTTTGGATTGATAAGTGAGTTGGGTGTAGGGGATACAATAGTAATTTTTGGGGCTTTTTCTGGAGTGTGGACATCATCCTTTTCTGTTGGAATATTAAAACTATCTGTTTCTTTGAAGTCTGGATTTGTAATTTTCCATTCATCAAACCATTTTCTAACTCCGTATTCCCAATATTCATACTGCGCGTCCTTTTTTGGATCAGAGGGAATTGGTCCATTTGGATCGTTCTTATCTACCCAATGCAAAATTGTGTGCACACTATTGAATACATTTTCTTTTGTTGTTTCTTTTGGGGTGTATTCGGTGGCCAATTTTCCAGAGACGGTGTCAACTTTGTATGATTGTCCACCTTGCCAAATACCACGCATTACAGGTTTTGTATCAGTTTTTGGTGCTTGAGGTAATGGAAAGTCTTCTGGTGGAAAGTTTTTTGCAACCTGAGACATAAAAGCGCCCCATAATGGAGAAATGATAAGACCGGCAATGTTCTGGCTCATAGGACTATTGTCGTTGTTCCCGGCCCACGCACCGACAACTACATTCGGTGTGTATCCAATAGCCCAAACATCACGATAGTCGTTTGTTGTACCAGTTTTCAGAGCTACAGTTCTACCAACACTATCCGCTATAGGCTTAAGGCTAGCTAACCGGACCTTGTTGTCGGTCAAAATGTTTGTTATTTTTCTGGAAATTTCAGGGTCTAACGCTTGAATAGGGCTCAGGTTGGCTTGTTCAAGTACGTTTCCTTTGTTGTCGGTAACCTGAAGTATTGATCTGGTTGGGTTTCTTGTGCCGTCGTTTGCAAAAACACCATATGCGCTGGTCATATCGAGCAAACTTACTTCTCCACCACCAAGAACAAGGGTTAGGCCATAACGGTTGGGGTCATTCAGACTATTTACACCAAGATCGTGTGCGGTTTGGATAGATTCGTTAATGCCTGCTAAATACAGAGCCTTAACCGCGGGTATGTTTCTTGATTGACCAAGCGCTTGGCGCACAGTCATAGGACCACTATATATTTTGTCAAATTCGCTAGGTGAATAACAAACTTTTTCTGGATCATCACTTTCTTTTTTTGGTTTTCCTTCTGGTGTGCAATACAAAGAAAATTCAGTTTTTACATCAAAAAGTACAGTCTCTGGCGTGTAGCCTTTTTTGAAGAGGGAAGCGTAGACGAAAGGTTTGAATGTTGAACCTGGTTGTCTTTTTGCCAAAGAAACATTGAAGTTTCCTTCAATAATTCTGCTGAAATAATCTATCGATCCAACCATTGTTAGGATGTCACCACTTTTTGGGTCGACTGCTATTATAGCGGCGTTGTTTGCATTGTAAGTTTCCGCTATCGTTGGGGCGAATTTTTCAATTACATCCTCTGCTTTTTGTTGCATGGTGTGATCTAGAGTAGTTATCACTTTGAGACCACCTTGCGAAACAACATCCTCACCGTATTTTTGAACCAAATAATCTCGAACGTACATCACAAAATGCGGAGCGCGAATATTCTCTGAATTTTTTGCTAAAAACTGAACTTTTTCGGCAATTGCCTTTTTATAATCATCCGCGGTCACCATCCCGAGGGAAAACATCTTTTGAAGAACCAATTTTTGTCTAGCATCGAGCGCGTCTCGGTGTGTCCCGTAAGGGGAGTAGTAAGTTGGTGCTTTTGGGATGGCTGCTATATATGCAGATTGGGCCAAAGAAAGATCCTTGGCTGGTTTTCCAAAAAATGATTGACTTGCTTGTTCGACACCGTATATTGTTCCACCGTATGGAGACTCGTTGAGATATGTCTCCAATATCTGATCTTTTGTCATTATTCTTGTGAGCTTTATTGCCAAGATCCACTCTTTTATTTTTCTAGTTACGGTTTTGTCCGTAGTCAGAAGAGAGTTTTTTATGACTTGTTGAGTGATTGTAGATGCTCCCTGGCTATAGTTACCAGAAAGAAAGTTGGCAATTATTGCACGGAAAATAGAAGTTGGTTCTACGCCAATATTGTTATAAAAATTTGTATCTTCAATAGCTATAGTACCTTTTTGGATATAAGGTGAAATTGAGGAAAGTGGTACGGAAGTGGATTTGTTGTTTGTTCCAGTGTCGTAAAGAAGAATAGTTCCTGTTCGGTCGTAGATTTTTGTAGACTCAATAACTTTGCGATTTTGAAATGAGCTTAAATCGGGAATCTTGAGAGTCGCCACCCAAAGAGCTGAAAGACCAATGAAAATCAACACAAAAGACCCAAATAACAATATGGCAGATTTGATGTGATGAGCTTTACTCCTTCTTTTTGGGGCCATCAGAACCTAATTGTAGCAAAAAAACAAAGATAATAAAGTTTATAGCGAGTTTATTGTTCCCACTTATCACCAAACGGATTTAGCTCTTCATCGTCAAGGGAGATCTCTTCGCTCGCCGAATCTTCGTCTTCTAATGATACTGGCAACTCGTCGTCAATTTTTTCATCAATAATTGCGGCTGGTTCGAGAGCTGATTCCAAATCCACACCCTTTTTTGCTTTTGGTCCAACTACTTCTTCAGCATCATCGTTGGTTTCAATTTCTGTTTCTTGTTCAGGTGAAGCCTTCTCTTTTGTTTTTGATTTCTTTATAGAAATTTTTTTCTTCTGAGCCATTCTATTGTATTTAAATAAATAATGTTTCTACTTTTTAACAAATCCTACCTTTTTTGCAAGAACGTTTTGTTGTGGATAAAGCAATTTAGCAGATTTTATTTTGTTTTGCACTAATCCTACGAGCGCTGTGGGTGAGGGCAACGGCGATGGCATCATATTCATCATCGAGAGAAATTTTTGTTGGAAGCTCTATAAGTAAATGAATCATTTTGATTATCCTTGTTTTGTCACTAGTACCGTCTCCTGTAAGAGATGATTTTATTTCAAGGGGTGTATACTCATATATTTCTAAACTCTTTTTTAGTGCCTCATATAAAATGATGCCTCTAGCCTCGGCTACCCGCATGGCCGTTTTCTGATTTTTGGCAA
>CAZNUY010000018.1:0-11346 GCA_964576745.1 uncultured Candidatus Saccharibacteria bacterium
CTACCCAACCTTTTTCTATGAGTGAGGCTGAGGAGTATATCAAGACGAGGTGGAAATAGGTTGCAATCTGAAAATTTAAATCTTAAATCTAAAATCTTGCGTAGGTTTCAGACATCTGCAAACTACAAATCCTTTCTCCTACCTCTCGCTCTATCAAGCTCGGTCAAAAGTTTCTTTCTCAAACGAATATTCTTCGGAGTAATTTCTAAATATTCATCATCGCGCATGAGTTCCATACCTCTTTCGATACTTAGTTCGTAGTGGGGAACAAGGTTGAGAGCCTCATCTTTTCCAGATGAGCGCATATTGGAGAGTTGCTTACCTTTGCATGGGTTCACGTCCATGTCATCGCCCTTTGATGTGTCACCAATGACCATACCCTCATAGATATCTGTAGCTGGACCGATATATAGTCTTCCACGATCTTGTAGATTCCAGAGTGAGAAACCAAATGACTTGCCAGAAGCCATAGATGTCATAGATCCGGTCTCGCGTCTCTCTATATCGCCAGCAAAAGGTTTGAAACCGATAACTCGACTAGACATGATACCTTCACCCTTGGTTTCTATTGTAAAAATATTTCTATACCCCAAAAGACCGCGAGTAGGTGTGTCGAAGACCATGCGCACTTGATTGCCGTGATTTTTCATATCTTTCATAATGCCTTTTCTCTTACCCAAAGTCTCGATGATTGTTCCAGAAAATTCTTGTGGAACATCGATGATGACTTCCTCGAAAGGTTCGAGTTTCTCTCCATTTTCTTCGCGGATAATAACTTTTGGTTGAGAAATTTGTAGCTCATAACCTTCGCGACGCATGTTCTCAACTAGAATAGCAATATGAAGTTCACCACGACCATAGACGGTGAAGCCATCCATCGATGGGTCTGAACTATTAAAGTCAACTTTGAGTCCAACATTTGTCTCAAGTTCGCGTTCTAGTCTCTCGCGGATTTGTCTACCAGTGACAAAAGTACCTTCACGACCTGCAAAAGGTGAATTGTTGACTAGGAATTGAAGGGAAATAGTTGGTTCATCAACTGTTATGGCTGGCAAAGCTGATGTTGCTTCGCTATCAGTGATAGTTTCGCCAATATTGATCTCAGGAATACCTGCAACTGTGACAATATCGCCAGATTCGGCGACTTTTGTTTCAGTTCTTTGCTTGCCGTTGAATGTAAAAAGTTTTGTTACCTTGCCTGCAAATGATTTGCCATCAATATTTTTTACCCAGATATTTTGACCATCTTTGATACTACCATCATAAACTCTGCAAATAGCTAAACGACCTAGGAAATTGTCATAACCTAGATTGAAGACTTGAGCAGTAAGAGGGGCGCTAATGTCCTTGTTTGCTGGAGGTACGTGTTCGAGAATTGTTTCAAGTAGAGGTTTCAAATCTTTTGAATCATCGGTAAGCTTTTTCTTGGCTACACCCTCTCTACCGATAGCATAAATTGTAGGGAAATCGATTTGTTCATCATTTGCTCCCAATTCCATAAAAAGTTCCAATACTTCATCGTGAACACGAGCGGGGTTAGCGGCCGGCTTGTCTATTTTGTTTATGATGACGATTGGTTTCAAACCAAGTTCAAGAGATTTTTTGAGGACGAATCGTGTCTGAGGCATTGGACCTTCTTGGGCGTCGACAACCAAAAGAACAGTGTCGATAGATCGTAATACGCGTTCTACTTCAGAGCCAAAATCGGCGTGTCCTGGGGTGTCAACAATATTGATTTTTGTAACTGGTCGACCCGAGTCTGGTGCAGGATAGTTGATCGAGGTGTTCTTTGCATAAATAGTAATACCACGCTCTTGTTCTAAAGCGTTGGAGTCCATCGAACCTTCATCTCCATGACCACATTGAGTCATGATGGCATCTGTAAGAGTGGTCTTGCCATGGTCCACGTGAGCGATAATTGCTATATTTCTGATTTCCATTTTATATAAAAAGGAGCCTGTGGCTCGGTCCTTAAGTAAAGCATGAAAATAGTAGGGAAGTCAAGGATAGGTTGGAAGTATGCCGTTATGGGATTTTATTGAAATGATATGGTGATCGTAATCATCTTTGGCCATTTTCTCATATTCAAAATTGCTAAAGAATTTATCTCCATCCTTGGTCCAAATTGTTGTGTATATTTTCTTTATAAAGTAACCATTTTCTTTATAGTACTTTTCTGCGTAAGCCCATAAGGCTTTGGCAAGCCCTTGATTTCTATATTCAGGTAAGAGACAGATAGAAATTTCATACAAGTTAATTTCTTTATTCATTGATTTATCTACGTATTGCTCTAATTGACCATCGTGAATTTTGCCAGATTCAAAGTCTGGAATTGACGATTCACTTATTCTAATAAAATCTAGGTATCCTACAACCTTTTTTAAGTCAAAAATAGCAAAAGTAAAACAATGTTGGTTTACGTTGTTCCAGTAGTCCGTGGAACCCTGATCCTTAGTATCTATATCACCAAAACAAACTTTATCTATTTCACAAAGCTCTTTTATTAATGAAATGTCATCAACTGTAAGTATTCTTATTGATAAATTGTTTGCGGGCATGCCTTATTGTAACAGAAAAAGAAAAGCGGACCTCCGTTGTTTGGAGGTCCGCGAGGGAGCGGTGCGAGTACTGAGTCGCTTTAGCGCTCGGAGAGGTTGAGTACTTCGGGTCTGGTGGCGGGGTTGCCTACGACCGTGTGGAGATGACAAGTCATCTCACCGATGGCCCGACCGTGGGAAAGTCCGAAGCTATCGTTGGGTTGGCCACCTGTGCTTGTCCACGCCGCCGGTGGTTGAGATCGCCCTTCGTGTTTACCAGTTTGGCCATCAGTACCGTGTTTGCGGTTCGGTCGTCCACTCATAATGTGTTTCCTCATCACACTCTCCAGTCCCACATTGGAACTGGTTCGGTTAATTATATTACTCCTTTATTTGAAAAAATCCAGCGGTGGATAACTGTGACGAGGTCAGGGCTAGCCCTGACCTCGTCACAGAGTGCAAGCTCGGTATGCCGTGGTTGCACCTCAGTAAAAAATTTTATCAAAATTTGATGATTATTTTATCAGGATTTTATCTACTATTGATATGATTCAGTTATGGATAATAAAAAAACAAATCAAGACTTCCAAAATTTGTTTTTCGAGATAAAATCCGCCGTAAAGGCGATCGATAGACTTCTTAGTTACGCAGTTTTTTGTCGCGCTTCAGACATCCATTGCGATCCTACTCTAGGTGGTATAGCGATCAGATTTCGGGTGGACGGTGTTATGACTATTATGGGTATGTTATCTAGAGATATCCACGATGAGTTCATTGCTCGGCTCAAGATACTCGCTACTTTACGTACCGATATTCACAACATTCCCCAAGACGGTCGCTGGCGGGCGTGTATTGATAATTCCTTTTACAATATTAGGATTTCCATTATGCCTACTTATTATGGCGAAAATGCCGTCTTGAGACTGTTACCATCAAAAGTTCATGGAGATCTCTCATTTACGAAGCTAGGTTTTCGTTCAGAGCATGTAGCGTTGATTACTGGGATTCTCAATAGGAAAAATGGCCTCATTCTGGTCACTGGTCCTACCGGTTCAGGCAAGACTACAACCCTTCATACATGTCTGTCACAAAAGGTACGCGAACCACTTTCCATTATTTCACTAGAGGATCCTGTCGAATATGAGATTGCCGGAGTTCGTCAGATTCATATAGATCACAATTATGGTGTAACTTTTGCGTCAGGGTTGCGTTCTGCTTTGCGTCAGGATCCGGACGTTATCATGGTAGGGGAAATTCGCGATTCAGAGACTGCAAAAGTTGCGATACATACCGCACTTACTGGACACTTAGTTCTATCTACTCTCCATACAAATTCCGCCTTAGAAACTGTTCCAAGACTTGTCGATATGGGTATAGATCATTATCTCTTAGCCTCAACACTCAAGCTTGTCATTTCTCAGAGACTCATTCGGATTATGTGCTACAACTGTGAATCTGCCGGTTGTATCGAATGCAAATATTCTGGATATATCGGTCGCTCGGTCATTGCCGAAGTCTTGAATATCGATTCAAAGATGGCTGATCTCATATCTCAAAAATCACCATTTCAAATACTCTACGAACATGCCAAGACTACAAACTTTGTGACGATCGATGATGATGCAATGGAAAAAGTCGATTGGGGAGTAACGACTGAGAGTGAAGTGATGAGTGTTTTATATACCTAAATTTGCAACACATGATCATAATAAACAGAAGAAAATGGAATAGGAAAGAAACAATATTATTTCTGGAAAGATTGGAGATGTACATTTCTGCGGGTTTGCCTATCAACAAGGTCTTGCCTTTGCTCGCTTCAAGTCGAGACAAAAATAAAAATACCATCATTTCAAACATGGCAATAGAATTTGAAAAGGGCAATCCATTGTCATCGTGCTTGAGTAGATATCTTGGAATATCAAAAATCATTTCTCATATGATTGAATATGGAGAATTATCAGGCAAGCTCAATAGGTCTATCAATCTATCGATAAGACTTATTACCAAAGAAGATGAATTATTCAAGAAATGTCTAAACGCATTGCTCTATCCTGTCTTCATTGGTTCTTTCTCTCTCATTCTAACTCTTGTTTTGGTCCAAAAGGTCTTGTCTCAAATTATTCCGCTAATTAACAGTCTCAATGTTGATCTGCCGGTTATTACAAGAATAGTTATTGTTTTTTCAGGTGTAATTAAAAATTATGGTTTATACATTATTATTGCCACTATTTTTATTTTCATTGTAGCTCGATATGCCTATACTAGGTCGGGTTCCATCAAGAAACTTTATCAGAATTTGCTAATTCGAATTCCGATCCTTGGTACCATCATATACAATTACCACTTATCACTCTTTTTTCAATCTTGCGGTTCACTCATTGAGTCGGGACTCACTATATTTGAGGCATATTCCAAATCACAAAATGCCGTAACTTTCGCCCCCATCAAAACTCTTTTGGTCAAATACAGTCAGAGGATAGGAGAGGGTATGCCTCTTTCCCGAGTTTTTGCTGACAAGAACAATCCTATATTTTTGCAATCCATAATCAGTGCCGGTGAGAATTCTGGTAGTTTGGGAACATCTATAATCAGAGCTCATCAAATTTTAGATCGTGATCTCGATCAATTTCTCAAGAAATTTACGGTCCTTATTGAACCGATAATGATGATCGTTATGGGTCTGTTTGTTGGTACCATCGCCGTCTCGATCATGATTCCTATTTATAGTATTTCCAATACTTTACAAAAATGATGATCAATAACTCAAATATTCGAAAAGGTTCGATGCTTATAGATTTGATTATTGCATTGTTTTTGGGCAGTTTATTTATTGCAATTATTGCCAATAACACACACATCTCCAGAAATCTTTATGAAAGAGCAAAGATTCGACTGAGTAACATTACTCTCTTTGAGGTCAATGAGGTCAGTCTTTTGAAAGCCGTTCCAAATAAAGTGTTGGTCATCGGTACGACAACGAATATCTACTCGAAATATTATGGTAATGATTTTTATCTAAATACTTTAAAATTTGGATCAGGTACGACTAGTCTAGATAATTTTGTTTTTATACGATCAAAAATAGAAGCATCTGCTATTCCTGTTAGTAGTAATGCGTTCTGTTCCGTAGATTATTTCAATGGCGCAACTGTAGGATCATATGATCGATATGCAGTCGATAAAGTTTTTCAGTCTGACGATATGTTCGAACGTATTATAGTATCAATTCGTAAAATTCATTTACCTATAGATCCAACCTTCAATCCTAGTTCACTTGCTATTAGAAATGGCATAGCATACGTCAGCTTTGATTCGGCAGTTGCAGGTGATCCAGATCTAATTATTTTTGACATAATGTCTGATGAAGCTAACATAGACGGCGAGATCAATACGGGTCCTGGATTGATAGATTTTGTTTTGGTTGGGAAGTACATATACGCGGTTGCGCCTAGTCAGGTAGGCCAAGTCCATATCATCGAACAGCTAGGGCCGAATAGCCTCGTACTCAAAAGTCGTTACAAATTACCCTTGCCTTATGCTACCGCTACACCACCCTTAGGCAGTGCCATTACATTTTCTGATGACCAGCTTTTTGTCGGTACTCATAAGTGGATTGGTGATGAATTCAATATACTCGACATTAAAGAACGCGAAGCTCCCGTCAAAATTTCTGGTTACGAAATAGACAGCAAGGTAAATGATATAGTAGTTTCAAATTCACCAGCCAAATCATTTGTCTATGTGTCTGCCTCAAATATCAATCAGCTGTTGGCACTGGATATTTCAGTGGGCGACCCCGTTCTCGTCTCTGTTTTTTCACCCGACGGTTGGCAAAGACAAGAAGGTAGGGCCATCTCCGTATTTGAAGACAGTCTCAAGTTTGGTCGTACATCAGGAGGTTTTGATATGCTTGCTGAACATGAGTATTTTGATTTCGCATCGACTTCGACAACAACACTGTCTAGTTTTGTAAGTGCAAATTACAAAGGCGGTGTTTACGATATTATTCAAGATCAGAATTTTAACTACATAATTTCTCGCGAAAATAACCAAGAATTTTGGCTAATTAGAAATAGTCATAATGATGAGTTGGCTCCCTTGGGTACGAGTACAAGCATTGTAGTATCTTTGCCTATCGTGCCGGAGTCCATGACTTGTGATCAAGATAAGATCTATATTCTTGCCAAACAAGCGCCATTTATTTATGAGTTGAGTTTTCATTAAAGAAACAATAATATTCCAAGCAAAAATATGTATACCAAAGGTTTTAGTCTTATAGAAGTAATCATATTTACGACTATTTTTTCTTTATTCTTTTTTGGATTTTTTAATGCAACATATTCATTTTACGAAAGTGATTCAAAGTTATTCCATGATATCCAAACAATATATGAAGAATGATTATATGAACAATGATTTCAACAAAGGCTTTATTGCACTTACTGCGACCATGACGGTTGTTGCAGTTGTTTTGACATTCTCATTTATTGTACTTTCTTCGGCATATATTTTCTCTGACAGCGTATTTCGGAGAGAGTTACGGATACAAACAAGACTCAATCTCATTTCATGTCTTACTTATTCCAAATACTTATTTGCTAATAGTTATTTCATAAATGGTGATATTTCGATAGGTGAGTTGGGGTGCACCCTCACCGTGTCAAACGATTTTGTGGGTAATTTGATTGTCTCAGCCACATCGACACTCTCTGGAATTAGTTCGTATACAAAAAAATCCTTTCACAACGACGGTTATGTCGTCGAGGAAGTCGATCTATAGGTTAAAGACTCGATTTAACTATGAATATTAAATTAACTATCAATATTTGAAATGAAACTTTATCTCGCTCTAAGATAGGTATATATGTCTTCAATTGCCTTGACCGCATCGCCGGCTGCGATGTTGTTTTGATGATAAAGTCCGTCGGTACAATCACCTGCAGACCAGATACCGGTAATTTTGGTCTTTTGATTTTTTGGATCGACCGGGATGTGATTGTGATCATCTAATTTTATTAGATCCTTTATGAAATCAGTATTTGGTAAAGAACCGATCTCTACAAAAATGCCAGTTGTGGATAATTGGATGTCTTTGCCAGTCTTTGTATCTGTATAAACAATTGAACTAACAAATTTGTCACCTTTTATCTCTTTGGGAACGGCTGAGGTTATGACTTTGACGTTAGAATTCCGACTTACAGTCTCGATTGTGCCAGGATCGGCTCGGAACTTCTCACTTCTGTTTAGGATTGTGACAGATTTGCAGTATGCCATGAGCTGAGCGGCACTGTCGAATGCGGCATTACCTCCTCCTATAACGACCACATCTTGATCGCTATATATCGGACCATCACAAGTTGCACAATATGTGAGACCTTTGTGTTCAAAAGTTTGAGCTCCGGCAATTTCTAATTTTCTTCGGTGACTGCCAGTGACGATAAGGACGGTCTTTACTTCATACCAAGCTTTTTCTGTTTGAACAGAAAAGCTATTTGATGGAGAAGTTGGGGAAGTGGATTTTTTTATTTTTATGCAACTCTCGCCTTCTTTGATATCGATTACGCCATCTGCGTAAGCTTTTACGTGATTTTCTAAGCTTTTTGCTAGTTCAATACCAGAAATTACAATTGTACCAATCCAGTTTTCTATCTTGTCTGAAACTGAACTTTGGCCTAACCAATCTTTTGTAATAAATACCGTCTTTAATCTTTTGCGTGCCGCATATACACCCGCTGCAGCGCCAGCTGGACCACCCCCTATAATAGCTAAATCATAAACCATAGTTGCTTGATTATAACATATTTATTTTACCGCACAGATTGCTTTTAGGGCAGTTATATCTTCAACGGTCAGATTTGTATTTGTGCTTGAATTGTAGGCGTTCATGATGGAATTTTGTCCTGAAATATGGTCTATGCCAAGCGCATGCCCAAATTCATGTGCCAAAACTCGGATAAGTTTGTTGTAATCCTTGTATTCATAAATGTTAATTCTTTGTCCATTTTCATCTAGGACATATTCACCCTCTTGAAACTCCGGACCATTCGTAAGGCTTATCTCATTGAATGTTTCTATTCTCTGATTTATATCTTTATTCATACTATTTAGAGTTGCAACCAAACTGTTGAGTTCATTAACAATTTTATTTAGTTCTTGATTTGCGCTATTTATTGTTTGTACAGTTGAATTAAGAGTAGTCCTCTCCTTTTCTAATTTTGTATATTGTTGTTCTGGAGCGCCACCTTTATTTTTCCAATATTTTATTTCTTTTTCGTAACTTGCTTTGTCAGCCTCGTATTGTCTTATCAATGTTTCAAGAGCCTGTTTTTTTGCATTGTATTCGGTCTTCAATCGATCATATCTAGCTTTTACATTTTCGTAACTATCTTTATTACTATCAATTGTCGAACCTATAACTTTGAGTTGCTCGGTAGTTTGTTGTCTCTTGTCATATATTAGATTGACCGATAGTTTGCGTCTGGATAGATCGGACATTTTGTTAGCCTCTTCCTTTGAGTAGCGGAATAATTCTTTGCCGAGCGCCTTGTTCCAGATAGAGGTGGCAGTAATGAGGTTGTTTTTGAATTCTTCCTCACTTTGTCCAAAGCGACTATCAACTTGGTCGATGTAGTAGATGATAGGTTTTGAACATGGTTCATAAAGACCAGTGATTGTAAGCAAGTTTTCGTATGCTGGTACTATCTTGGCTTTGTTTACATAGATAATAGCCGTGCACGATCCGATGACTATCAATAGCAAAAGGGTATTACCAATTTTTTTCCAAAAGTTCATGACTAAATAATAGCAGGTTTTAAAAAATGGGGCATTTGTTCGGCTGGTGGGATTTACCTAGTTATTAGTGAAATACTGCCCCAAATTATGACTTTAATGATGTTAATATATGCAGTATCTGAGTCATATAATTGCAATTATTGTAATTAATAGCAAAAAATACTTGACAAATCCTGTGGGTATGCTATGATCCCAAACGGATAGATGTGTGGTGAAAGTTCCCATGAAGGGAGCGACCACAGCGTCGAAAATGAGAGCTAATGACTTTGACAGGGCAGGTGGCCTCAAGTCATGGTAAATGCGTCTTATCTCTGGAGGGAGATATGTGTCGCTAGTTGCTAATTTAGTAAAAAAAGGTTCCTCTACGTCATCGTGCACTTTGGTGCATATTGCGCGATGATGGCACTGAAAAGGAATAGTAATGCATCTTAACTGGTTGATTGGAGTGTGAATTTGGGAATAATATCACTTCGACAATCAGGGATTCAGGTATACTTTGCAAATTCCCCCCACGGCTGAATGTGTGGGGCAAGGCTTAGGCATGGGGACCAGCAAGGTCCTCAACGAAGGGTCTGCGAAAACGCAACCCGCTCCTCAGGGAGTTTAGTGCCGAAGGCCGAAACAAAGCGATGCGGGAATAGCCCCCGTCCGCACCCCCCGCGACTAACAGCGGGGGTTTTTTATCCAAAAAACCCGCGGAAGTCCGCGAGTTTAATGAATCAGATTTTGAAATCCTACTTCAACCTCGACCTCCTTAGAAATGCCGGAATTGCACCCCAGTCATCGTCATCCTCCTTTTCTTCCTCTTTCTTTATTTCTATCTTAGGTGTGATATTTGTAGGAATTTCTTTTTTTGGTTCCAATGGGGCATTGAAGATTTTGCCTTTCTCTTGGACTCTCTTCATAATGCCTGCCACTGACGATTCGGTCGGAGCAGGAGTAATAGTAGAAGCGGTGTTCGGTTTGTTGTTATTTGAAACGGCTTCTGGAAAACCGGTAGCAATGACTGTAATCTTAATTTCATTTTTCTTGAGCTTATCATCGCGAACTGTACCGAAGATAATTTTTGCTTCTGGATCGATAGATTCTGTAATGACTTTGGCCGCGTCTTGGATTTCAAACATTGTTAGATCTTCGCCACCAGCGATTGAGAACAGAACACCCTTTGCACCAGTGATGGAGACGTCGAGCAGTGGGGAATTGATAGCTGCTTTTGCTGCTTCTATCGCGCGATTTTCACCTGAGGCTTTGCCGATACCCATGAGTGCAGAGCCGGCATTTTCCATGACTGTGCGGATATCGGCGAAGTCGATGTTGATGAGTCCGGGAGTCGTAATAAGATCAGAAATACCTTCGACTGCTTGTCGCAATATTTCATCACACATACCGAAGGCGTTCTTGACTGTAGTCTCTTTGCCGATAGCTGAGAGGAGTTTGTCATTTGGAATAATAATAATTGCATCGACTTCTTTGCGTAGATCTTCGAGTGCTGCTTCGGCGATACGAGATCTTTGTCTGCCTTCAAAATAGAATGGCTTTGTGACAACTGCAACGGTGAGACAGCCCAGTTCCTTTGCGGTCCTTGCAACAACCGAACTTGCACCACTACCTGTACCACCACCAACTCCGCATGTTACGAAAACCATGTCAGCACCTTTTACTACTTCTTGAATCTCATCTTTTGTTTCTTCTGCGGCTCTACGACCGAGATCTGGGTTCATGCCTGTGCCCAAACCGCGAGTTAAATTTTTGCCAATATTGATACGTTTCTTTGTAAGTGACCGATGAAGGTCTTGCGAATCGGTATTGATTGCAACAAAATCGACTCCTCGAACTTTCGAGGATATCATGTGGTTGATTGCATTTTGACCTGAACCACCCACTCCGAGAACTTTTATTCGAGCAAATGCTTCGATATCTGGCGTTAAGTTTGGCATGAATTTTTTCTTATTATCTTTATTGAAAACGGAAATCCTGAGATGGTAGGCTCAAGTCGTCCTTAGGTTGTATATTACCA
>CAZNUY010000019.1:0-10990 GCA_964576745.1 uncultured Candidatus Saccharibacteria bacterium
GGTCGTCGAAGATGGCAAAGTGACAAATGTTAAGTTTGCTATCGTCGAATACAAAAGATTTTTTACGGAAGCAATGAAGGGTAAGAGTATTGTAGCAATGCCAGCGCACCTCGCTCGTATTTGCGGTACCTGCTCCAATGCTCATGTTATGGCTGCAATCGTCGCCTGTGAAGATGCTCTAGGTATTACGCCGACAGCACAAACTCAATTACTTCGAAGATTGACCATGCATGGACTAATGATCCGCGATCATGCATTACATTTGTATCTCTTCGTTATGCCAGATTTGTACAACAAAGATGCCTTTTTGGAATTTGATGATAATGATCCAGAACAACATCAGTTGTTGCACGATGGTTTCGATGTCAAAGCTGCTGGCAATCACCTCGCTCAGACGGTTGCAGGTAGAAGTGTCCACGCAACTTATCCAGTCATTGGAGGATTCTTGCAAGTACCATCCAAGGAACATGCCATGGAATCTGTCGCCGAATTACAGGGAGTTCGAGATGCGGTTTTGCGCCTGATTGATATTTTCATCAAAGCTCCCCAACATCTCGACTGTAAGACCAAGTTTATGGCTCTAGTACCAGATGATAGTTTCGGATATATTGGAGGCAAAATAATTTCAAGTATTGGTGAAGTCTTTGACAAAAACGATTTTCGCAAACATCTAGAGCATACAGTTTTGCCATATTCACAGGCTTCAGCATATACATACAAAGGTGAAAGTTATATGGTCGGCTCTCTAGCTAGAGTAAATTTGGCAAAAGATAAACTTAATCCAAAGACAAAAGAGTCGGCAAAAGAAGCTTTGAAACTTTTTCCATCGACCGATATTTTCAACAACAACCTCGCTCAGGCAATAGAGATTTTGCATTCGATCGATGAGTCTATAGATATTCTTTCAAATAATACTTTTGTGGCTGAGCCAGTCATCAAAGCAGAGATGAAAGCCGGTGTCGGTATGGGCGTGATCGAAGCTCCAAGGGGAACTTTGTATCACAAGATAGTTATAGATGATAAGGGAATTGTGACCGACGGAGAAGTGATCGTACCAACAGGACAAAATCAGCTCAATATTGAACGTGATGTGGGAGTACTTGTAGAATCGCTTTTGGATAAGATGCCAAACGATAAAATTAATTTTGAAATAGAAAAACTCATTCGCGCTTATGATCCTTGTATGAGTTGCGGAGCACATTTTTTGAAGGTCAATTGGGAGAAAAAGAAAGGAGGTAAGAGGTTAGAGGTAGAAGGTAAAAAGGCGGCGAAGGTGAAAGGGCTAAGAGCGAAAGTTAAGGTTAAAAAACAAATAGCAAAAATTAAACTCAAAAGTAAAAAGGTGGGGAAAAAAGTAAGAATAACAAAGAAAGTGAAGAAGGGAAAAGGTAAGAGGTAGGAGGGAAATGGGGAAAATGCATCGAGCATATGTCTGACATCTGGAGTATGCAGGTTTTAAACTTGACTGTACACCAAGCGGTTTTGTGGTATAAATAGGGTGGAATTGCTCTAAACAATCAACCAAAACAGCGGTCTGTTGGAAAGGAATGAATGAGTGATAAACAAACCACAAGGTGTGCTGCATCTGGAGCGCATCTATTTGCTCGTTATGCACTGACGTGCTGCGAGAATGGAAGCGAAGGAAACAGTAAAAGATCGTCGTCAGACATTAGCCGACTTCGTGATCTTGTCCTTAGAAATGACCCGACTGAAGCAGTCTTGACTCAGATACTTCTCTGTTCGATGTTTCCAAGTCCTGTCGATGAGTGCTTCAAGTCTGATGGAGTATGGGATGAAAATCCTGCAGACTTCGTCTGGCTGATTGATCGCGTTCAGATCCATTGGCGGTATGCTCATACCGGACCGAAAACCGATGTTGTTCCGAGCAGGCCTGAAAATGGTTGCAGGACAATTCGGGCCAAGGTTCTGAGGATGCATTCGATCGTTGGAAATGCATTCTTTGTGGATGTCGAAGGTCAAGAGGTGTTGGTAATCGATCTCTTCGGCCTCAATCCAAATCCTGAAGAATTCGTGTTCTTCCACCAGCGTGTGATCTGTGAGGTGGAAGAGCCCACGGATTATCTTCGCACGATCGGCCTTGATGGTGGGGAAAATCAAGTCGGGCGCGCAGAACCGCGTGATTCTGAGGAAATTTATGAACAGGGAGTGCGAGGCGGTGAAGTTATCAGGCCGTCGGAACTTCCGGCGGTTCCTCTGGCTTCTTCCGGCCAACCTTCAGTCAAATCTGATGGTGAGACTAGTACGGCCTATGAAACCTCTCCGGTCGGATTGAGTGGCCGATACGATTTGGTCACCGGTATTCATGCCGACGGCGACAGTTCCAAGGAAGCGGTTAAACCTGGCGAGGAGCCTGCACCTGGAAATGGTAAATACGGATATTTGTTTCCATTTCTTCTGTCTAGCACTCAATCTATCGTTCGTGCCGACGGCGATAGTGTCGAAGTTGGCATCCCTGCAACAACTCTTCCTCCTACTGTGGCTGAAGACTGCGAATGTGGTCATGAGTGCAAGGGAGGACATCTTTGTCCTAATGCACCGCACTATGTTCAGTTTCGTGATCCGAGCGATAAAGTTGTATCTCCCGGTCGAGTTGTTGGCGGACAGGTCCTTGCTGACAAAGCTGTCTGTGGGACGGAAACCGCCAACGATGCCGGTCAGCTCAAATTGCTCGTGGAGGAAGACTATCTTCCTTCTTCGTCACCGGTGGAACCGGGAGGTAAGCCGAAGCCTGTTCGCGAGTGGCCAACACTTCCGCAAAAACCGACTGAGAAGATTGTGATGGTTATTGGACCTGATTCACCTTACAAAAGGTAGAGTCTGTAGTACGTTTCAGCGAGCGGTCCTTCTGGATCGCTTTTTGCTACATCGCAACTCCTCGAGGCGAGGCCTCGAGGAGTCATCGCACAGTTTTAAGCGCTAGTTTACTATTTCCCGCGCTTTTTCTCCGCGAGGCGAAGCCTCGCGGAGATCTCTCGCAAAGCAGTTTGGGGGTCGATGTCTGGAGGCACAGCAATAATTTTGACTTTTTTGAGACGGCCGAGCTTCTCTAGGAATAGAAGGTTTGAGAGAGCGTCGAAGTCATGCATCGATAGTCTTGGTCCGGTCATAAATGATTTTAGATCTTTGAAAATAGTAACTTTTTTGGCATTGATGGCGGTATCTATGACGAGCATCTCTTCTGGCACATCCCATTCTTCATTTGGATCTTTGAGAATAAAAGTAAAGTCTGGATTTTGTTTTTGTAATTGAGGAATCAATCTTATTGGCAGGGAATCGATAGCAAGATCAGGGTTGCCGAAGATGTATACAGTCTTTTTTGTGGGTGGAGCCTTGTTTTTCATGGTTGTATTATACACGCTCCGGGATGTGACACATCCCGGTTGCATTAGAACAATCGTTCTAATATAATGAACTCATGGAAAAAGCTATTGCCAAAATAAATAAATTCTTTCGAGACAATCATCGGATGCCGACATATAGTGAGCTTATGGAGATTTTTTCTTACCGCTCAAAAAGCGCTGTTCATTATTTCATAAAAAAACTCATCGATGGCGGATATTTTTCAAAAGACAAAAAAGGCCATCTCATACCTCGCAAACTTTTCGAAGGTATCAAACTCTTGGGCTTAGTCGAAGCAGGTTTTCCATCGCCAGCCGAAGAAGAGTTGGTAGATACGATGAATCTAGAAGAGTATCTCATCACCAACAAAGATGCCTCATATATTTTGCGAGTAAAGGGCGACTCGATGGAAGATGCTGGTATATACGAAGGCGATATGGTCATAGTGGAGCGTGGCAAAAAACCCAAAAATGGCGACATTGTCATAGCGGAGATCGATGGTGAATATACAATGAAATATTATCGCACAGGTGGCGCTGGTGGCAGGACATATCTCGAGCCGGCAAATAGCAAATATCCGATCCTCTATCCGACTACCGAGCTTGTTATCATTGCAGTGGTCAAGGTTGTAATCCGTAAATTCTGATGTGGGGAGATTTCTACAAAAGGGCAATTTTGCATATAGATGGAGACGCCTTTTTTGCTTCTTGTGAAGTGGTGATGAATCCTACTCTCAAAGGCCGGCCAGTCGTTACGGGCAAGGAAAGAGGCATCGCTTCTTCTTTGAGTTATGAGGCCAAAGCCAAAGGTGTCAAAAGAGGCATGGTCCTAAGTGAGATCAGGAGACTTTGTCCTGATGTGGTGATCTTGCCTTCGGATTATGAGACTTACAGTATTTTTTCAAAAAGAATGTACAACATTGTTCGCCGCTACACTTCGGATGTCGAGGAATACAGTATAGATGAATGCTTCGCCGATCTTACAGGGCTTCGTCGTGCCCTCAAGATGACTTATGAGGATATGGCCAAAAATATCAAACATGAATTGGATACAGAATTAGGTATGACATTTTCTGTTGGTTTGGCCCCAAACAAAGTTTTGGCAAAGTTGGCATCAAAATGGAAAAAGCCGTCGGGACTGACTATTATCAATTCAAATGAAATAGAGAGGTTTACTAGAGAAGTAGCGGTTGGGAAAATTTGGGGCATTGGTCCGGCTACTAGTGCATATCTCAACAAACAGGGCATTGTGACTGCTCTTGATTTTGCCAACAAAAACCCCGCTTGGGTAGATGAACACGTCGCAAAACCTTTTGTAGAGATCTGGCATGAATTGCGAGGTGATTTTATTTACAATTTAAATACCGAAGATAAACACGACTACCAAAGTATTAGCAAAACCAAAACTTTTACTCCAGCGACTTCCGATAGGCAGTTCATCTATTCTCAATTATCAAAAAATGTTGAGAATGCCTGCATCAAAGCAAGAAGGCACAATCTTTCGTGCAAGAAGTTTTTCTTTTTTCTCAAAAGCCAAGATTTTCACCACTATGGTCTCGAGGTGTCGATGCTCCGAGCTAGCTCTGCTCCGCAAGATTTTTTGTTTGAAATAAAGAGGGTGTTCGACAGGGTGTATCGGATAGACAAGCAATATCGAGCGACCGGTATTGTCCTTATGGAATTGATAGACAATAGCGTGGTTCAACCAGATCTATTTCAGGGACTTGGCGAAATAGAGAAGTGGCAAAAAATCTATGAAGGTGTAGACAAGATCGATGAGAAATTTGGCAAGCACAGCGTCTTTCTTGGTTCGAGTCTGCGGGCGCTCAGTGGTCGGCAGTACCAAGGTGATAGGTCAGATACTGCAAAGAGGAAGGGCAATATCCTGCCGGGGGAAAACAAAAGGCAGAGGCTTTGTATACCGATGTTGGGGGAGGTGAAGTAGGGGGAGGGTAAAGAGAAGAGGTAAAAGGTAAGAGGTTATAGGTAAAGGTTGCGGGTTTCCTTTTATATAAATAATAATTAGAAATATAACATTAGAACAATCGCCAAAACTATTCTATACACACCAAACCCAATAAAAGAATGTTTGGAAATATATTTCAAGAAAAACTTAATGGTCAAGATTGCGACAGCAAAGGAGACGACGAAGCCGATTGCTAATATGCCAAATTGATCGAGAGAAAAGGCTGAGGCATTTTTGATGATGTCATAACCACTGGCGACAATCATCGTAGGTACGGCGAGAAGAAAAGAGAATTTTACGATCAACTGACGGTCGATGCCGAGAGAAAGTCCGCCGATGATGGTGGCAGCAGAACGTGAGACTCCGGGGATGATGGATATTGATTGGAATAAGCCGATAATAAAAGATTGTTTGTAAGAAATTGTTGAGATGTTATTAGTGTCATTTGTGTCACTGGTGGAATTTTGCAACAAAACTTTGCGCTTATTAATTAAATCAAAAATAATCAAGATTAAACCGCCGATAAATAGTGACCAGAGGACGACATTTTCATTGTCTAGAAAATAAGTCTTCACAACCTTGTATAGAAGTAAACCGATTATTCCTGTCGGTATAAATCCAACGATGATTTTTTTGATATTATTCCAATCAAATAATGATTTTGCATAAAGTAAGATAACTGCCAGAATAGCTCCGAGCTGGATTATTATTTCAAAACTTTTCAGAAATTCGCTATTTTCAAGTGACAACAATTTGCTAGCCAAGATAAGATGGCCCGTCGAGGAGATGGGAAGAAATTCGGTAATACCCTCGATTATTCCCAAAATAATTGTTTGCAATATGGTCATTGATATAAGTGGCTTCTATTTTAACATAGAGGTGACACCTCTGTATGTAAATGCTATATTGAAATTATGTATACTTTCATATCTATATTAATAGCAACTTTTGCCATCACACTTTGTGTTTGGGTTGCCACACTCTTTGTTTATATAAAAAAAGAGTGGCTAAACAAAATTGTCGTCTTTCTAGTTTCTCTTTCGGCTGGATCATTACTCGGAGGGGCATTTCTTCATCTCTTGCCAGAATCTGCTGAGACACTAGAACCAGAAGTTTTCTTTGGAATATTTCTATTTTCATTTGTCTGTTTTTTGGTTATAGAAAAAGTCATTCACTGGAGACATTGTCATACCACCGATTGTGAAGTTCATCCGTTTGGCTACATGAACCTCGTCGGTGACAGTATTCACAATTTTATTGATGGTTTGGTTATTGCTGGAGCTTTCATGGTTGATATAAAAGTTGGCATTGCAACTTCTATCGCCGTAGCTTTGCATGAGATACCGCAAGAGGTGGGGGATTATGGCGTTCTCATTTATTCTGGCATTAGTCATCTTCGAGCTTTGGTTTACAACTATGCAGTTTCTCTAACTGTAGTTTTGGGTGGTATCGTTGGATATTTTTCTTTCCAAAATTCGCAAGCGATCTTGCCATATCTATTGCCGATAGCCGCTGGAGGATTCGTATATATTGCCGCTTCCGATCTTGTTCCTGAAATTAAAAAAGAGACAAGCACAAAAAAGTCCATAATCTCTATCGCAGTTTTTGTAGCTGGTATCCTACTTATGTATGTGATGAAACTGTTTGGCGAACACTAGAAGTACAAAATATTTAAATTTCCTGAGCGCTCTTCGGTGTAATCTTTATTGACGATAATTATTCCAACGAACTGATACCTCCGCCTAGATTCTCAACATTAGCAAAACCATTTTTGCGCATGAACATAGTTGCTTGGAGGCTTCGTCCACCTGAGGTGCAATAGATAAGGTATGACTTTGTTTTATCGAGGTCAGTGATAGCACCTTCGAAACGTGGGGAATAAATGTCGATATTGATAGCATCTTCGATGTGACTCTCCTCGAACTCTTCCTTTGTGCGAACGTCTATGATCACATCAAACTTTGCTCGGACATTCTCGGGTAATTTTTTGTTCATGTATATATACTAACTTCATTTTGGATGTTGGGCAAATAATTATTAGAAATATTGAGAAAATTATAAAATGAAAAACCGCTAGCGGGAGCTAAACGGTTTACGTTGAGTTCATGGATTTGTTTTTCCAATTTACTCTGTTATTGCAATGATATATCATTGCACCTTTGACCATTTCTGGTTGTCAGTTGTTCGAAGGATTGCCTTCGTCCAACTTTGTGGGCTTTTTCCGATAGAGTTTTTTCGGAATAGCCATATAGGTCCCATTGGTCATCAGGTTGCCATTTTCATCAGGCATTTCGCCTGTGATCCTGACACTGGCCCTGAATTGTCTTTCTTCACGCCAATTAACCTTAATGTCCTGTGGTCCTTTGATAACAGTGGATGCTTTGTTGCCACTAGGCATCTTGTGACCGTTGCATACTTTGCTACCGCTCGCATCTACCTTCTCTTTGTTCATTTTTCTACTCGTCCTTTCAGTTTTTGCACCAACGCACGATCAGTGCAAATCCTAGACAAATGTAGCATTTTACTGTTTCATTTTCAAGTTAAAAATAATATCGCAATTATTTATTGAGTGGTATCAGTTTGTTATTTGAAACAATGAACCTTGCAGATCTACCGACTGATGGTTGTGAAGTAAATGGTTCATTTGGTTTGCGATCGGCATAATTGACAGTCAATCTACCTGACTTGATCTCTGTTGTCTGGGGAGCGATACGGTCGCCAAGATATGCGGTGCCTATTGATCTGTATCCAGAGTTCTCTTGTATAGCAATGACGGCATAATAGAACAAACCTGAACCACTAGTTTCTCCCGTAACTAGAAAAGCAATATCAGGGATTTTGTCGCCATTTAGATCACCAGAGGCATTGTTTCCGAAATATCGATAAGTTGCACCACTTTTGGAATCTGTAGTCGATTTGCCATTGATCAAGGTAATAGTATTTCCATCAATTTGGAAAGTTGAATTTCTTTCATCATAAAAGAATTGCTTATTATCAGAAACATATATAGTAGAAAATTGATTCTTTGCAATGAAGAAAATAATAATTGCGACTAAAATGATTGCTCCGAGAATAATACTTTTTTTCATTTTTTAATTGTAACAGGTTTCATGATAATAATGTAAAAGAAACTCCACATTTTTTATAATTAAAGGAGAAAGAAATCGCCAACAGTGAAGTGGCGACTTCTTTGTTGGCGTTGTCATACAGAACGAGACGAGTCTTCTGGTGTTGTAGTGAACTCGACAATGAGGTTAAGGGGGAGTATCAGGCCGTAATTGGTCACATGGCCACGAAATGCAGTTAATGCTGCAAAATCCAACTTCAAATCATTTTCGCATTCCGTGATCAGTTTAGTTGGTAATCCATTGCGCTCCGATACAGGAAGTGGTACTTTTCCTTCCCCAATCCTTTTGTAGTATTTGAATGTGAGGGTAACTTTCAAGGTATTCCTTTCCTTGATTCATGAGTAGAATAGCACTTAGTTGTATATGTTGTCTATCAAGAAAACCCAGTTGATCTGGTGGGCTACTCCTCTCAAAGAGGCGAGGGGGAAAAGTAAATAAAAAGAAAACCGCCGGCATGTATCCGGCGGTGTGTGGGCTGAATCGTCGTCTCACCTGACTTAGAAGAAATTGACCGAGAGTCGCGGTTCCAGTCGGACAGGCTTGATGACCGTAAACCGATCAGTGAGATCGTGATGTGTGACGAAGGGGATTTTGTTATGATCGACAACCATGTTCGAAGAGTTGCACCCCTCTACGCAAAGTTCCAACATCTTTATTGCATACCTGGTCTGGTGGGTCCTACCGATTGCGAAGTATTTGCGGTATTGAGTAGCAAGTACTTCTTCCTCGCCGTCAGTAAAGGCGATATAGAAGTCACGACATCGACTAGCGCGACGTCTTTGAAGCAAAAAAGCTGCTAGGCTGACGCGTAGACCGTGGAGAGTGCGAGTATTTCTCGCTACCCATCGGCCTTTGTCGTCTTTCTTCAGGATCATCATGAGTACATCCTTTCTGTATTGATGGTTTTGTGCTGTTCAAAATCAATTTACAGTGAATGCGGGTGGTTGTCAATTGCGGGTGGTTCTTTCAAATCGATTATTCCACCACAACCGCCGAACCATAACATAGCACTTCGGTAACTCCTTGGAGAAGTTCGGTAGCATCATAACGGACACTGATGACAGCATTAGCACCTTTGTCACTTGCATGTTGGACCATGAGATCATAAGCCTCTTTTCTGGTTTTTTCGCAGAGTTCGGAAAATAGGGAAATGTTGCCTCCGATCAATGTCTGAAGTGAGCCTCCTATTGTGCCGACTATCGATCTTGAGCGGACGGTAATGCCTTTGACTATGCCGAGGTTTTTTGTAATTTTCTTGTTTGGCAAATCAAACGCTGTGGTGATGTTATTGTGGTCCATTTTTTTATTTTATATTAATAATTGAGTAAATTATTTAGTACAACTATACGGCAATTGTACAATGGAAGTTATCAATAAAGAAAGACCGCCTTGGGAGACGGTCTTCGTGAAGTGGGGCGAGCTCGATGTGATCGTTTGCGGATCTTAGGGTGCCTTTTCGAACAAAATGCCGTGTGGCAGAACGAGACCCTTCGTCTTGTTGTTCTCGCCCATTGCAATAGCAAGAGCTAAATCTTCGCTCATACCCGGACGGAAGTGTTCGCTCACGTCAATACATGAGGGGAATCCCTTGGGTGGATTGACAATGGGGACCTTTTTGTCTTTAACAACCATGTAGTACTGAATGTTCACGTTCATACTAAATTCAATATAGCAGATAGTTTCGGATTATTAAAGGTGTGTATGTTTTTGTAAATTTCTGTCAAAATGAAACCGCCAATTATGTGAACTCGGTGGTTCCATTTTGTGGCGGTTTTGATCATGCCTTGAGTTTCCACTCAAGAGCGGGCAGTGTCCAGTGTGCCCGAAGGTATGTGTAGAAATTTTCCCCTTTATTGATAAGGCCCATGATAGCCTCTGCAAGTTTGGGTTTGGCTTCTTCGTCCACCTGAGGTTTTTGAGGTGTGCATTGTCTTGTCAGTAGCTCGACATATGGAGCTGACATGTCGACTATATTAGTCGATGTGGCGTAGAGTTTGACTTTGCGCCCATCACCCAGATCGACTGAAACTTCCATGTAAGTTGTTGAAATCTGATGACCAAGAATTGCACTATTAAATATTCTCTCGATGTCCATTTTGTACCTTTCGTTCGGTTGGTTACAAAGCTATATGTAAATTAGTTCAATTATTTAAGGTTGTCAAATACTGATTGTTTATGGTTGGTAGAGTCGCAGTGATCGTGCAGTCATTTATCCTTCCCAAACCTTCATTTTTGGCCGGGTAAATGGCAAAGCATTTTTTATGATAAAATCACCCGATGGATTTATTGGACTTAAAGACGCGGTATTACTTCTTTGACCCCGGAGTATATGGGAGGGTTTTTGTATTTATCGACTTTGGTAATGTGAGACCTTGGGCAAAGGATCTGTGGCCAATAGAAAATAAGTTCAAGTTTTCCGTGGAAGTCGATATCGCCAAATTATCCGAGATTTGTGACTGGATTAATCCTGTTAAGAAATTCTTCTATTATGGATATTTCGATAAAGATCAGGACAAGGACAAACATAAGAAATCTAT